>NZ_JBMERN010000104.1:0-13061 GCF_049310965.1 Loktanella sp. DJP18
CGGTGACAACCAGAAATTTGGCGTTCAGAGGCGTCGGAGGTAGGAAACTGGCAGTCAGATCCGGATGCCGAGCGACTGGCTAAGTGGGTTAGGACGCGCTGATGTGTTGTAGCCCGTCGCATCCGTGTTATCGTCGCGTCATGATCTATGACTAGGCCCCCTTCAAAACAGCCTTCAACCGCAGCCGCGGCCGAGTCGATCAGTCTGTTGACCTCGATGGCGCAGATGTCGTTTTGCCGCCGGGCCGGCAGATGCTGGTCTCGCCTGAGCTCATAACGGCTGACGATCTCGATGAGCTTCTGGCGGTTCGGCCGCAAATGGTGTGGCATGAACGAGATTGCTGGTGCCTAAGTCAATGGGCGACCGGCGACGATGCAGAGGCGCTAATCAGGGACGACTGGCCAGTTTTCGACGACTGGAACTGAGGGAGGCAGATTCGGCTCAACTCATCGCTTGGAAAGAAGCCAGAGGCCATGATCGACTACGTAATCTTTTACGAGCTCGCCCACTTGATTTCAGGTCGGCACGATCAGAGGTTCAATGCCGTCCTCGATCGGGAAATGCTTCAATGGCGCAATGCACGCAAAGAGCTGAATGCCCTGCCTCTGGAAGCATGGATCGACTAAATTGGGTCGCGCTCAAGTCACTTCAAACGCGCAATCCTTTGGGCGAAATGCGCAAAATTATGGGGATCGCGCACGATTATGCGCGATCCTACACCCTGCTAGAAGTCCAGGTTTTCGACGTTCAGCGCGTTGTCCTGGATGAAGATCCGGCGGGGCTCCACGACGTCGCCCATCAGTTTGGTAAACAGGTCATCCGCCTCGGCCAGGTCATCGACCTTGACCTGCAACAGCGTCCGGGCGTCGGGGTCGAGTGTGGTTTCCCATAGCTGCTCGGGGTTCATCTCTCCCAGTCCCTTGTAGCGTTGCAGAGACAGGCCGCGTTCGCCTTCTTCCAGGATGGCTGCAAGCAAGTCGAGCGGGCCGTGGATCAGCTGGTTCCGGTCGCGGCGCACCAGCGTCGCGGGCAGGTCGTAGACGTCCTGCAGCGCCTGCGTGAAGGTGCCGGTCTTGCGCGCCTCGCCGGACCGCAGCAGGCCGCCGTCCAGGGTGCGGACCTCTTCGACCCCGCGCAGGATCCGGGCAAGACGGATGCCGTGATCCTGCGTGATGCGACCCTGCCAGCCGCGTTCCCATTCCAGCGCGATCAGGTTCAGGCGCTTTGCCACCTTGTCGGCAACGCCTTGCAGGTCAGCGCTGACGGCACCCGGTGCAAAGGCACCTGCGATGGCTGCCTGTTCCAGGATATGGCGCGGGTAATGGGTCGGAAAGGCGTCCAGCACACGGCGCAACTGGCGCGCATCCTCGACCACGCGGCGCAGATCGGACCCGTTGATTTCTTCGCCATTGCCCTGTCGCAGCATGGCACCTTCGATGCCCTGTTCGATCAGGTATTCGTCCATCGCGGCCTGATCCTTGAGGTAGACCTCGGACTTGCCGCGCGCGACCTTGTAAAGCGGCGGCTGCGCGATGTAGAGATAGCCGCCCTCGATCAGCTCCGGCATCTGGCGAAAGAAGAAGGTCAGCAACAGCGTGCGGATATGGGCACCGTCCACGTCGGCGTCGGTCATGATGATGACCTTGTGGTAACGCAGCTTCTTGATATTGAATTCGTCACGCCCGATGCCGGTGCCCAGCGCCATGACGAGGTTGCCGATTTCCTGACTGCCCAGCATCCGATCAAAACGCGCGCGTTCCACGTTCAGGATCTTGCCCTTCAGCGGCAGGATCGCCTGCGTGCCCCGGTCCCGGCCCGTCTGTGCCGATCCGCCGGCTGAATCGCCCTCGACCAGAAAGACTTCGGTCTTCGATGGGTCCTTCTCGGAACAATCCTTGAGCTTTCCGGCCAGAAAGTTCACGTCCATCGCCGTCTTGCGACGGGTCAGGTCGCGGGCCTTGCGGGCAGCTTCGCGGGCAAGGGCGGCCTCCACGATCTTGCCGACGACGACCTTGGCGATGCTCGGGTTTTCCTCGAACCATTCCGACAGCTTTTCGCCCACAAGGTTCTCGACCGCCGGTCGCACTTCAGAGCTGACAAGCTTGTCCTTGGTCTGGCTGGAAAATTTCGGATCAGGTACCTTGACCGACAGCACGCAGGTCAGCCCTTCGCGCGCGTCGTCTCCGGTGAAGGAGACCTTTTCCTTCTTGGCGATGCCGCTGGATTGCGCGTAATTGTTGATCGTCCGCGTCAGAGCCGCACGGAACCCGGCCATATGCGTGCCGCCGTCGCGCTGCGGGATGTTATTGGTAAAGGGCAGCACCATCTCGTTGTAGCTGTCGTTCCACCACATCGCGACCTCGATGCCGATGTCGTCGCGCTCGCCGCGCACATAGATCGGTTCCGGCAGGATCGATGATTTGGACCGGTCGAGGTATTTCACGAATTCCTTCACGCCGCCTTCGTAGAACAGCTCTGTCCGCAGGGCTTCGGCGGGGCGTTCGTCCTCCAGGATGATGCGCACGCCGGAGTTCAGGAACGCAAGTTCACGCAGCCGCTTTTCCAGCGTGTGGAAATCGAACTCCCGGTTCGAGAATGTGGAGAGGCTCGCGAGGAACCGCACTTCCGTACCCTTGCGGCCATTCGCGTCACCCACGACGCGCAGCGGTTCGGACGTGAAGCCACCTTCGAAGCGGGCATAGTGTTCCTTGCCGTTGCGCCAGATGCGCAATTCCAGATAGTCGGACAGCGCGTTCACGACCGACACGCCGACGCCATGCAAACCGCCAGAGACCTTGTAGGAATTGCTGTCGAATTTGCCGCCCGCGTGAAGCTGGGTCATGATGACCTCGGCGGCGGACACGCCTTCTTCCTTGTGCATGTCCACCGGAATGCCGCGTCCATTGTCGCCGACGGACACGGACCCATCGGCGTGAATCTTCACGTTGACATGGTCCGCATGGCCGGCCAGCGCCTCGTCGATGCCGTTGTCCACGACTTCATAGACCATGTGGTGCAAGCCCGAGCCGTCGTCGGTGTCACCGATATACATGCCGGGCCGCTTGCGCACCGCATCCAACCCCTTAAGAACCTTAATGGAATCAGCGCCGTAGGCGGCGTTTTCGGCGGCATCGTCGGACATGCGGGAATTTCCTGTCTATTACTCGGAAAATATAGTCTTTTCAGCCCCCGCTGTCACGCCCGAACCCCATATTTTGTGTCAGACGAAGGGGATTGCGCAGCCCACCGCAATCAGCAGACCACCAGCGATCCGGTTGATGCGGCGGACGGCGGTCGGGGATGTCAGCAGCGCCCGGGCACGGCCGAAGAACCAGGCAAGGATCAGGTTGCCGGTCAGCGGCACGAACAGGGAAGCAAAACAGATCGCGGCGATATCGGGTCCCGTCAGCCGCGTGAGGTCGAAGAGGCCGGGCAGCACGCCCATGTAGAACAGGATCGCCTTCGGATTGCCCAGGATCACGGCAACCCCCGCCAGGAACCCTGCCCACATCCCCGGTCGCGTCAGTCGGCTGTCGGACCCGATCGTCCGGCTGGCGTGACGCACGATCAGCGCCCCCATCACGATGAAGGTGACGCTGGCCACAATCCGCAGGACATGCATGAAATCGGCGTAGACCGACACGATCCAGGTCACACCCAGAATCGCCAGCAAGGGCCACAGCACGTCACCGACGACGACACCAACCGCCAGCGGCCAGGCGGCACTGAAGCCACCCGACAAGGTCCGCGCAATGAGGGCAACCCAGACCGGACCCGGCGTCAGGAACAGCGCGAACAGCGCCGCCGTATAAAGCGCCATGTCGGCTGCTGTGATCGTCATGGCAGGGTCAGGCTGCCGTCCGCGTCCAGGGGCCAGAACGGGTTATGCGCGACTTCCCAGACATGACCATCCGGGTCGGCATAGTAGCCTGAATAGCCGCCCCAGAAAACGGCCTCCGGTGCCTTCAGCGCCGTGGCACCCGCGGACAGGGCCAAGGCATAGGCCGCATCGACCGCAGCCGTATCGGTAAAATTCTGCGCCAGTGTCATGGCCCCTGTGCCAAGGGTCGCACCGGCCCGTCCCTGATCCTTTGCCAGATCATCCGCCCCGAACAGCGCAAGGACGAGGCCGTTCATCTGGTAGAAGACAACGCCCTCCTGCGCCTGTGTCGCTGTCCAGCCCAGCGCCGCATAGAAGCTGCGGGATGTGTCGAGGTTGGCTACACCCAAGGTGATGAGGGTCACGCGCTGCGGAGTCACGGCAAGTTCCTTTCGCTCACAACCGACGCGCCCTGCACGTCGTTCACTTCAAGATACTGTCCGCGCGTACCCAGCCCCTCGAACAACTGCACTTCCGTGCCCGTCATCCAGGCCTGCGCACCGAGCGCGCAGATCTCGTCATAAAGCGCCGCGCGACGGGCGCTGTCCAGATGCGCCGCGACCTCGTCCAACAGCAGGACGGGCGGTTGGCCAGTCTCGGCCATCAGCGCGCGTGCATTGGCAAGGATGAGCGAGATCAGCAGCGCCTTCTGTTCACCGGTCGAACAATCCCGCGCGGCGACATTCTTGTCGGCAAAGACCGCATCCAGTTCGCTGCGATGCGGGCCCACCAGCGTGCGTCCAGCGGCCAGATCGCGGGCGCGACCGGCGGCAAGCGCTTCGCGCAGCGGACCTGCCCCCTGCACGTCATCGCCACCTTCGACCAGCGAAAGCGTCGCGGTCGGAAAGGCGGTCGCCGCATCCTGCTGTGCTGCCAGCAGTGCGGCGATGGTCAGAGCGCGGTTCGCCTGAATCTCGGCCCCCGCCTCGGCCATCCGCCCCTCAAGTGCGCCATACCAATGGGCATCGCGGACCATGTCCTTCAGCAGTCGGTTGCGTTCCCGCATCGCCTTGTCGTAGCGCAGCGTCGCTTCAGCGTGCGACGGCACGAAGCTGAGCGTCGCGCGGTCGAGAAACCGCCGCCGCCCCTCTGCCCCTTCGATCCAGAGCCGGTCCATCGCGGGCACTAGCCACAGCACGCGCAGCACGTCGGCAAGTGCTGTCTGCGTGGTCGTCTTGCCGTCAAGCTGCACAGTCCGCGCCTGCCCTGCTTCGGCCCCCGTGACAATCTCGTGGTTCTGCCGCTTGGCGGTCACATCGGCAAAGACGCGCCAGCCCAGCGCCTCGGGCCGCCGGACGAGGTCATCGGCCCCGGCCCGCCGCAGCCCGCGGCCCGGCGACAGCAAGGAAATTGCCTCCAGCAGATTGGTCTTTCCGGCACCGTTGGGGCCATAGATCGCGACGGGCCGCGCGTCCGCCACGACCTCCGCCCGCTGATGCGACCGAAAATGCGACAGTTGCAACCGGGTGACCCGCAAGCCGTTCATCGCGGGTCCACCCTTCTTCTGGTCAAAAATATCTCCGCCGGAGGCTCGGTTTTGTCAGAAACCGAAATCTTACACCCGCATCGGCATGACGACATAGACGGCGGACATGTCGCTGCCTTCGCGCATCAGCGTCGGATCACCGGACCCGTTGAACATGAAGACCGCATTATCGCGGTCGACCTGATTGGCGATCTCCAGCAGGTATTTCGCGTTGAAGCCGATCTCCAGCCGCTCGTCGCTGTAGGCGACGGCCAGCTCTTCCTCGGCCGCGCCCGAATCGGGGGCGTTCACCGACAGGATCAGGCGATCGTCCTCCAGCTGCAACTTGACCGCGCGGCTGCGTTCGCTGCTGACGGTCGCAACGCGGTCCACGGCGCGGGCGAATTCCGCGGCATCGACTTCCAGCCGGCGCGTGTTGTTCTGCGGGATGACGCGCGTATAATCGGGGAACGTGCCGTCGATGACCTTCGACGTCAGCGTGATGTCGGGCGTGGCGAAACGGACCTTCGTTTCCGACACGCTGACCGCCACTTGCAAGTCGTCGTCGTCCAGCAACTTGCGCAATTCGCCCACGGTCTTGCGCGGCACGATGACGCCGGCCATGCCCTCGGCCCCTTCGGGCAGTTCCGCGTCGATCCGCGCCAGCCGGTGGCCGTCGGTCGCGACGCACCGCAGGACCTTGCCGCTGTCGCCGTCAGAGACATGCATGTAGACGCCGTTCAGGTAATACCGCGTCTCTTCCGTCGAGATCGCGAATTTTGCCTTGTCGAACAGGCGGCGCAGCACCGGGGCGGGTGCGCTGAAGTTCGTCGTGTAATCCGAGGTCGCCATGACCGGGAAATCTTCGCGCGGCAGCGTGGCGAGGCTGAAATTCGACCGACCGGCCTGGATCGTCAGACGTCCCGACGCACCATCCTCGCTCAGGGTGACCAGCGACCCGTCGGGCAGCTTGCGCACGATTTCGTTCAGGGTGACGGCGGCGACGGTCGTCGCCCCGGCGCGGTCCACCTTGGCGGGCGCGCGGTCCACGACCTCGATATCGAGGTCGGTCGCACGGAACTGAACGGTATCGCCCTCGGCCTCGATCAGCACGTTCGCCAAAATCGGGATCGTGTTGCGGCGTTCCACGACCGATTGTGCCTGTGCCACGGCCTTGAGCAGGCTCGCCCGTTCGATGGAAAATTTCATAGGTCTCGCTCCGCCGTTGCACCCGTGGTCCGGGACCGCGAAGCTACCGCTTTTTGCGCAGGTCTCAAGATGTTTCAGGCGATTTTACGCCGGGTGTGGGCTTACTGTTCCAGTGCCCGGCGCAGGATTTCCAGATCGTCGGCGATCTGCGCATCTGTCTGCCGCAGCTCCTCGATCCGCTTGACGCCATGCATGACCGTCGTGTGGTCCCGCTTGCCAAAGCGGCGGCCAATATCGGGCAGCGACCGGCTGGTCAGCGTCTTGGACAGATACATCGCCATCTGCCGGGGCCGAGCAAAGTTGCGCACCCGCTTTGGACCGACCATGTCGGACAAGCGGATGTTGTAATATTCCGAGACCTTGCGCTGGATTTCCTCGACACTGACCTTGCGATCATTCTGCCGCAGGATGTCGGACAGGCAGTCCTGCGCCTGCTCCAAGTCGATGTCACGCCCCACGAGGCTCGCGTGCGCGAAAAGACGGACGAGTGCGCCTTCCAGCACACGGACGTTGCTGGTGATCCTGTGAGCGAGGTATTCAAGGACACCGGGCGCAATCTTCAGCCCCGGATAGATGTCCTGCTGACGCTCCACCTTGGACTGCAAGACGCCAAGCCGCAGCTCGAAGTCCGTCGGATGCAGGTCCACGACAAGACCGCATTGCAGACGCGACCGCATCCGGTCTTCCATCTCCTTGATCTCGCCCGGTGCGCGGTCACCCGAGATGATGACCTGCTTGCGGGCATCCACGAGCGCGTTGAAGGTGTGAAAGAATTCCTCTTGGGTGGACTCCTTGCCGCCCATGAACTGCACGTCGTCGACCATCAGGATGTCGACGGACCGCAGGGCATGCTTGAATTCCATCATCTTGCGTTCGCGTAGCGACGTGATGAAGCGATACATGAAGCGTTCGGCCGACATGTAGAGCACGCGCAGCTCCGGCTGGCGGCGGGCGAGTTCATTGGCGATGGCATGCATCAGGTGGGTCTTGCCCAGGCCGACGCCGGAATAGAGGAACAGCGGGTTGAAGGTCACGGGGCCGCCTTCCGCAACGCGACGGGCGGCGGCATGGGCCAACTCGTTCGGCTTGCCGACGACAAAATTGTCGAAGGTCAGGTTGGGATCGATCGGCAGTCCCAGCGGATCGCTGTCGGTGCCGAAATCCGAGGTGGCGACCTTGGCGGCAGTGGCTGCGACAGGCAGCGGCGTCGTGACATCACGCTTTGCCGCATTCACGTCGAAGGTCAGCCGTTCGACGGCGCGCCCGGCCCGGTTGAAGGCATACAGGATCTGATCCGAGAAATGCTGATCCACATAATTGCCGATGAATGTTGTCGGAACCATGAACCGGGCGACCCGGTCCTCGATCCCGGAAAAGGACAAGGAGGCGATCCAGCTCTGGAATTTCGCCTTGCTCATGTCTTTCTGGAGTTCCGTCAGTACATGCCCCCACACGTCGTCGCTCATCTTGACCCGATCCGTTTCCAAATGCCTGCCCGACAGGCCGGCAGGCCTGCCACGTTCACATCAGCCGGGCACAGGAACAGAGCCCACCGCAGCAGCGGGCAACATCCTGTCGCAAGGGTCGCGTTCTTGCGCAGCGCGCCCAATGACGGGCACCTGCGCAAAAACGCGGAACCAGAGGGGTCACGGCGCAGCCTGTCAGGGACCGTAAACCGGCCCCTGCAATCGGTCACGCCGACCGATGTCACCACGTGCGTGACACGGTGCTACAGTCTGGCAGCGTAGATCGCGGCGTCTGATCCGGCGGCGAAACCCTTGACCATCTACGGTCCGGTTCGCATTCAGCCTGCGCCGCGGTCCCATGTCCCCCCCGGAACGATGTGAATCGCATGGATAACGTAGCAAGGCGTTCGGGGTGCCCACAACCCGAACAACGCGCTTGACTCATATCCGGGAGGCAAGAATCTCTGACCGCTTTGAAACGTCACAAAACTTTCTTCATGGCCCGTCAGACGAAAAAAAACGCACCCCGAAAGGTGCGTTTGGAACCCATGCAATTCGGCAACAGCGTGCCGGATTTTGCCGATCAAGCCAGAGATTTGACGCGGCTGGACAGGCGCGACATCTTGCGTGCGGCGGTATTCTTGTGGACGACGCCCTTGGTCACGCCGCGCATCAATTCAGGCTGAGCAGCCTTCAGGGCTGCGGCTGCGGCAGTCTGGTCGCCAGTGGCGATGGCCTCTTCGACGGCACGCAGGAAGGTGCGGATGCGCGAGCGGCGCATCTTGTTGACGGCAAAGCGGGCTTCGTTCTGCTTTGCACGTTTCTTGGACTGGGGAGTGTTTGCCATGGTCTGGGCCTTCTTGTGTGTGGTCGTTACAAAATTGTTCGCAGCGCCCGAAAGGCTCACCGGGTTCATTACCGGAATGATCTGCCAAAGCGGGCATCACGCGCATGTCGCAGGGCGGGTAAACCGGCCCCGCGCAAAAGGCAAGCGCTACTTGTCGCGAAACTGCGCTTCGCGCTTTTCCTGAAAGGCCGCCATGCCTTCCTTTTGGTCCTGGGTGGCGAACAGGCCGTAGAAGGTGCGCCGTTCGTAGTTCAACCCCTCGGCCAGCGTCGTCTCGAACGCGCGATTGACCGTGTCCTTGGCCGCCATCGCGGCCAGCATGGATTTGGCGGCGATCTTCTGAGCGGCGCCCTGCGCCTCTTCCATCAGCTTCTTGGTCGGCACGACGCGGCTGACAAGGCCGGAGGACAGCGCCTCTTCGGCATCCATGAATCGCCCGGTCAGGTTCATGTCCATCGCCTTGGACTTTCCGACGTATCGCGCCAGCCGCTGTGTGCCGCCCATGCCCGCGATGACGCCGAGGTTGATCTCTGGCTGGCCGAACTTCGCGGTGTCGGACGCGATGATGAAGTCGCACATCATGGCCAGCTCGCACCCGCCGCCCAGCGCATAGCCCGACACGGCTGCGATGACCGGCTTGCGGATCGCCTCGATCCGGCGGGCTTGGCCTTGAAAGTAGGCCTGCGTCGCCATGTCGACATAGGACTTGTCTGCCATCTCGGTGATGTCGGCACCGGCGGCAAACGCCTTCTCCGATCCCGTCACGATGATGCAACGCACCTTGTCCGAGGCGTCAGCCTCCTCAAGCGCGGTGCAGAGTTCGTTCAGCAGCATCTGGTTGAGCGCGTTCAGCGCATCAGGGCGGTTCAGCCGGATCGTCGTGACGTCGTCTGCGGTCTCGACGATGATGGTTTTGTAGGCCATGCGGCCCTCCGTTTTACTGGTCAGGTCTTATGTGATGCGCAAAAGCGTCGCAACGATCAAGCTATCTTTGGCAGTGAGGGCAAAAGAAGGAAGACCGTCCCGACTGCACGATCCGCGTGATGCAACCATTGCAGCCCGAGGTGCCGCAGGCTTCGCCTTCACGACCGTAGACGGCAAAGCCGTGCTGGAAATAGCCCAGCTCTCCGTCCGCCTGCCGATAGTCGCGCAGGGACGACCCACCCGCGGCGATGGCTTCTTCCAGCACCTTGCGGATCAGCGGAACCAGCTCGGCGATGCGTTTGGCGGCAATGCGCCCGGCCTTGCGTGCAGGATGAAGACCGGCGCGGTGCAGCACCTCGCAGACGTAGATGTTGCCAAGACCTGCGACGATACGTTGATCCAGCAGCGCGGACTTGATGGGCGTATTGCGCCCCGCCAGCCGCGCAATCAGGTAGTCCTCGTTGAAATCGTTGGCAAAGGGCTCCGGCCCCAGATCGCGCATCAGCCAGTGGGCAGCTGCGTCCGACGTGGCCATCAGGTCCATCGCCCCGAACCGTCGCGCGTCGTTGAAGGTGATCCGCACGCCCTGCCCCATGTGCAGCACGACGTGGTCGTGCTTGGCCGGTGCGGGGTGGTCGTGGTGAAACGCGCCCAGCATCGCGCCGGACATCAGCATCCGCCCGGACATGCCAAGGTGGATCAGCAGGGTCTCGTCCGTGTCCAGATCGGCGAGAATGTATTTCGAACGCCGCCGCAGCCGGTCGACCCGCGCGCCGGTCAGACGGTCCGCCATCCGGTCGGGAAAGGGCCAGCGCAGGTCCGGTCGGTTGACCTCGGCCCGCGTGATCCGTTGCCCTTCCATCACGGGGGCCAGCCCGCGACGCACTGTCTCGACCTCTGGCAATTCGGGCATCGGGTGTTCCTTAGGCGCAGGCGACGTTGTAGGACCAACGCGGCACCCTACATCTGGGGCGACAACGACAGGACCGCAAGCCATGACCGACAGCGACAAGACCACCCACTTCGGCTTTGAAACCGTTCGGGAAGAGGACAAGGCGGGCCGGGTCCGGGGCGTGTTTTCCTCTGTCGCCAGCAAGTACGACATCATGAACGACGTGATGTCCGGCGGCGTCCATCGGTTGTGGAAGGACGCGATGATGGACTGGCTCGCGCCGCGCGCCGGGCAAAAGCTGCTGGATGTGGCAGGCGGGACCGGCGACATCGCGTTCCGTTTCCTGAAACGGGCGGGATCGGGCCACGCGACCGTGCTGGATCTGACGGAACCGATGCTGGTCGAGGGCCGCAAGCGGGCCGAAGCGGAACGCATGCACGAACAGTTGGACTGGGTCGTCGGCGATGCGATGGCGCTGCCGTTTCCTGACAATACCTTTGACGTCTACACGATCAGTTTCGGCATCCGGAACGTCACCCGCCCGCAGGACGCGCTGAGCGAAGCCTACCGCGTGCTGCGCCCCGGCGGCCGGTTGATGGTGCTGGAGTTCAGCCAGCTGCCCAACCCCCTGATGCAAAAGGCTTATGATGCCTATTCATTCAACGTGATTCCGCGTATGGGGCAGATGATCGCGGGCGACCGCGACAGCTACCAATACCTCGTCGAATCGATCCGCAATTTCCCGGATCAGGAGACATTTCTGGGCATGATCCGCGCGGCAGGCTTCGACAATGCCAAGTATCGCAACCTGACATTGGGTGTCGCGGCACTGCATTCCGGCTGGAAGCTCTAGGTGCGCGGACCCCACAACATCATCCGCCTGATCCGCACGGGTGCCACGTTGGAACGCACCGGCGCGATGGCCGTCATCATGGACGCGGTCGAGGCGCCGCCGCTGCTGCGCGGTGTCCTGCGCGCCGTCGTCTGGCCGTTTCGCTGGCTGGGCTACGAGGGCGATCCCGCCGTGCCACCTGCACCGCGGGCGCTGACGGCGCTGGGTCCGGCCTACATCAAATTCGGGCAGGTCCTGTCAACGCGGCCCGACGTCGTGGGCGACGACATGGCCGTGCAACTCCGCGTCCTGCAAGATAAATTACCGCCATTTTCCATCGCGGAGGCAAAGGTCGAAGTGCAGCGCGAACTGGGCGTGCCCGTCGATGCCCTGTTCTCGAGCTTTTCGGAACCCGTGGCCGCCGCATCATTGGCCCAGGTCCACAAGGCGCATCTTGCCGACACCGGAGAGGCGGTCGCCGTCAAGATCCTGCGTCCCGGCATCGAACGCGCCTTTCGCCGCGACATCGACGCCTTCTACTTCGCGGCCCGCGTGATCGAGGTGCTGTCGCCGTCATCGCGCCGCCTGCGCCCGATGGAGGTCATCGCCCACTTCGAAGGCGTGGTGATGGGCGAACTGGACCTGCGACTGGAAAGCGCCGCAGCGGCCGAATTCAAGGCGAACACCGAAAAGGACGAGAAATTCCACGTCCCATCGATCCGGTGGCACCTGTCGGGGCGGCGCGTGATGACGCTGGACTGGGTCGAAGGCATCGGCGCGGGTGACAATGCGGAGCTGGACGCGGCCGGAATTGACCGCCCCGCACTGGCCGCGCGCATCCTGCAACTGTTCCTGAACCACGCTTTGCGCGACGGCTATTTTCATGGGGATATGCATCAGGGCAATCTGAAGGTTGCCGCCGACGGGACCGTCATCGCCTACGATTTCGGCATCATGGGCCGGATCGACGAATATACCCGTCGCGTCTATGCCGAAATCCTCTTCGGCTTCATCCGGCGCGACTATCAGCGTGTCGCGGAAGTGCATTTCGAGGCGGGCTATGTCCCGGCCCACATGAACGTCGACGATTTCGCCCGCGCCCTGCGCGCCGTCGGAGAGCCGATCTTCGGCATGGACGCCAGCCGAATCTCGATGGCGCGGCTGCTGGCCTACCTTTTCGAGGTGACCGAACGCTTCGGGATGGAAACCCGCACCGAACTGATCCTGCTGCAACGCACTATGGTCGTCGTGGAAGGCGTCGCGCGGTCGCTTGATCCACACATGAACATTTGGCACGTCGCCCAGCCAATCGTGACAGATTACGTCAGCAAGAGCATCGGACCGCGCGCCCTGTTGAACGATCTGCGCCGCACGGCGCTTGTCCTCGCCCGGTTCGGCCCGCAGTTGCCGCGCCTGGCCGAAGCGGCACTGATCCGCCTCAACAATCCACCGCCGCCGCCCCGACCGCAGCGCCGCCGCGCGCGGCTGGCCTGGGCCGCCCTGGGAGGCGGGGTCGTCGGCTTGGCTTGGGTCATCACCGCGCTTG
>NZ_JBMERN010000105.1:0-13013 GCF_049310965.1 Loktanella sp. DJP18
GACCAGCAGGTGGCGCCATTCATCTTGTGTCAGGGGGTATGATCCTGGCGTCGAAGCTGGCAGTACCGCCACGATGACCGGGTTCAGCGTTTGCATGAGGACCTGAGGTTCATCGCGTGCGAGTTCTGTCCTGAGGGCACAGAGTTGCAGGGCTGATGCCTCGAGATGCTGCCGGGCTTGCGTCAGGATGGCGTGTTCGGCGATGCGCCCGGATTCATTCAGGGCAAGCTGCTTTGTCGAAATGTGGCGCAATGCAAAAGCGATCGTATTGAGAGCATCTGCTGCGTCGTTATCGCGTGTGTCTGCCATGGTCGTCATTTTGCATTTCATTCAGGTGTGTCGCGCAGCCAATTTTGAGGCGTCACGCCCTGGGAGTGCGGCGCATTTCCCTGTCGGATCGCGCAGGAAATCCTCCAGTGAACCGAGGACCTCGTGAAGTGCCATCCGGCCGTGTGCACTTTGCGTGGCGGCAAGGAACGCCTTGATAGACGGCGCGCGCCAGGCGTCGCTTTGTGCAAAAATTCGAGAGCGACAGGCCCGCAAGGTGTGCCGCCACGAAGAGCGGCAACGTTTCTGCGGAGGTGGCGTTATGCAGCCGGTCTGTCGCCTCATGCGGGTTGCTCACGACATTGACGCGTAGGTAATCTGCCATGAGTGGTGTTCTGGCCCTCTCAATAGCATCACAGGACCAGATGCCATTCTCTTTCAGGCGGGACTTGAACGGGATCGCGGCGATTTTGTGCGCGAGAACAGAGGCCATTTCCGCGGCCACGGGTGCTGAAACCTGCGTCTCGAGCTGACGGAAGACGAAGTGGTGCTGATTGCCCAAGCCGAGATCCTTCGAGATCCAGAGCGCAAGATCGGCAGGCGTCCTGAAAAGCAGCAATGTGCGCCAGTCTTCATGCGAGAAGTGCGAATGGCCGGGCTCGGAATTGGAAAGCGTGGCCACAAGTTTTGGGCTGAATGTTTGCAAGATGATATTGCGGTGGGAATCCGCAATATCGGGGGAGGCTGCGATCAGCGCGAGGGCCTGAGTTTCGGCCGCTGCGATAGCGACTGAAAGAGGTGACGCGGCGTGGCCCAGATCGCGCGTCATCATGGCGCTGATCCCCAAGCAGATGCCGGTCAGGGCGCGCATGGCGTCTTGTGGCGCTATTTGCGTCATGGCGTTCCTGTTCATGTCTTCTGCGGTTTGCGGTCTGCGGTCGCCGCGACTGTCGGTCAGGCGTAGGGGATGTAGCCGTCAGCCTCCGCAGGTGAGGTGGCGTGTGTCTGTGCGGCTGCCTCTTGCGCAGGCCGCTTCACCAAGGCGGCAAAGGCATCTTCCATCATCCGGCGGCGCTGAACTTCGTCTGCGAGGATCTTGTGCTGGTCTTGTGTCAGTTCCGAGAACGTCGGAATGGACGCACCGCGTCCTTTGCGAATGTCCATGTAGAGGCGCCACTCGCTGACATTGGTCACTTCGGGCATGATGCGATCTCCGCAACGCGTGCTGCGAGCACCTGCTCACCGGGCAGGTGTGGGCGGCTCAGAAAGGTCTCCGCCATCGCTTGTGCGCCGTCCTGGCCAGCCACAAGGGCCTTAATGATCTGGATCGCCTCGATGCGATGTCCGTCGAATTGCAGCGCAAGTGCGCGCCATTGGTCTGATGCTGTGCTCATATTCGTATCGCCGGTCGTCCCTGCATGCGGGTGAGATTGGCGCCTTTCATTGTCATTGAAGCGGGTCCACTGGTTTATTGGATATGGAGCCGGTTTCGGATCGGTAGTGATCGATAGGTGCCTTTGTGATCCAATTTCAGGTCATGGCATCATGATCAGGTGATCTTTTCCTGGCGTTCCAGTTCCTCAGCAAACCGGAGCTTGAGCGCCGCCAGTTCGGCGTGCAAGCCCATCAGTTCGTGGGCTGAGGACTGGTGTGATGGCGTCATCAAACGCAGGATCGCAAGATCGTCACCGATGGCCGCTCGTTGCATCTCTCCCATGGGTAAGCCGCTAAATCGCTCTGCGAGGGTCATGCCGTCTTGTCCCACGAGAGCAGTGATGCGCGCGGCGATGTCGCGACTATCGCTCTTGGGGTGGGTAACGACGACGATCTGGGTGCGATCGTAGGTGACGCCGCCAGCCATCAGGCGTGTCGCATACTGGACCTCTCTGGGTGCCTTGTTCTCGTTGTAGGTGATGATGGCTGCGATCTCGATTGCTTGTGCGAGAGCTTCAAGCATGGGATCGCAGGGTAAAAAGGTGATGTGCCCGAGATGGGCGCAATCGTCCGTCACATGGGTGCGGAAAAAGAAGGTTGCCTGACCTTCAAGTGAACTCTTGAGGACGTGGCGGAAAGGACCCGCAGCATTCGTGAGCGAGCCGTCATAGTCCAGCAATTGCGCGGCGTTGTTCAGTGCGTAATGTATGGGTTTCAGGCGCGCATCGAGGTAGTCGATTTCTGCGTCGAGCTGCCGGGTCCATGCAGAAGTGAAGCCCGTGCTGTCGCCATGAAACTGGTTCATCTTGTTGACAAGCGGCAGGCCCACCATCAACAGAGTCAGTCTTTCAGGGCCCCCGATGGAAGTCCTGACGATGATCATATCGGAACTCTTCGTGCCTGCCAGCTGACTGGTGCGTCGCAGCGTGATCGGGATCGGTAGCACGTAAGAGGTCAGTGCTACCTTGTCGGGGCGCACCGCATAGATGCACGATAGGTCGTCAAAGACAATCAGGTAACGGTTCCGCTCTACCATCGCCGGTGTTTGAAGGATGCAGCTGTTCGAGGCACTCCACATCCGGGGGTCATCGACCTTGAGGCCGGAATAGTCGCCGGTCTGCGGGAAGCTGGTTTCGATGGCATCGATCAGGAAGCTGGTGGCCTGCGTCTTGTAGGGGGCAGGGCTGCGCGTGATGATGCAATCATCCATAGTCCGCGACGCCGCGCGCGTGCCCGCCGAGATGTCCGCGTCGAATGCCTCGCACAGGGCAGACTGGTGCGTGAGGTAGGTCTCAGATTCCTGTTTCTCGCGACCCATGACATCTCTCCGTATTTTCGTTGGGGTGGACCGACGCCTGCCGCATCGATGATGGGGTGGCGGGCATCGGTCCTTCTCGGTCTTCAACCCCGTCAATATTGTGCCATTGGGGGATGTCGCAGAAGGCGACTTGCGTTCACGGCAAGACGATCGTCGAGAGGTCGGCCTCAACGATGGCGGCCCGGACTTCGCGGCGCCATTCAGCGACACGCATGCGCTGATGCGCACTCAGGGCGTCCATGAATTGGCCGCTTTCATAGCGGAATTGCCCGAACAAATAGGATGTGACATTTTCCAAGCGCCATTCCATCTTGGCGATGTCGACAATTTCGGCAGCAATCTGTGGGCGCGCAGACCATGTGACGTCCCAGGGGCGCACAAACCGGACCATGTCATCGCAGACCTTGATGATTGCCAAGTCGGGATCGTCCGGCAAGCAGGCGGTCATCTCAGTGGTGCCGCGATTGCCATCATCGGCATTGGCATGCCGGAAGAAGCCTGTGACTTCGGCGGTTCGGCCAGTCTCATTGACGACGACTATATCCTTCACCTCGATGCTGACGTCGGTGTCGCGTGCGACCAATGCCTCATATCGCTCGATGCGAAGACGCGTGCGGCGCAGACCTTCGGCGTGCGCGAGCCTCTCGTGGTTGCTGAGGACGTCGAACTGCCTGGCGACGGCTGGATTGAGGCAATAGGGGTAGTTTACCCGCTGCCGCACATCGTTCACCCATTCGATATGCTTGTTCCGCTCCACATTGATGTCTGATGTGGACCAGCTCAGCTCACCGCACCAGTCGAGAAGCCAGGGCCGGCGATAGACATAGCCCACGCCTTCGTGGTTGACGCCGAGGAGGTTGATATGCGGATCGCCTGGCAGGCAAGGCAGAAGGAGCCGCGCTGATGAGGGATCGCGCGGGTTTTTCAGAGCAAGGGTGTAGAACCCTTCGATCCAGTAGCGCTCGCCTGTCTCTGGATCTTTCAGGACGTCATCGATGTCGGCGAGGCCTGGGCCTGCGTGCCGCACCGGGCGTTCATCGGTCATGCAGGGCACCCCGTCGTATTTATGATCTTCATC
This sequence comes from Loktanella sp. DJP18, assembly GCF_049310965.1. Lineage (NCBI taxonomy): Bacteria > Pseudomonadati > Pseudomonadota > Alphaproteobacteria > Rhodobacterales > Roseobacteraceae > Loktanella > Loktanella sp. DJP18. The sequence continues at coordinate 4,098 of NZ_JBMERN010000105.1, forward strand.
TGCGCACGGATCTCGGTGAGCCGCCCGTGCATGTCCATGAGGGCATGTGTGGATAATCTTCCGGCGCGATTGTCGGTTTGACATAAAACTCGTTGCCGATTTCCCAAACGGGAACTCGGGTTGTTCCAAAACGACCCGCAAAGATCTGGCCGATGAAGGCTCCAAGCTCTTTACCTGCAAGTGCGTAGTTGATGACGCCCGGCTTCGGGATATAGCGCTTGGTTGGAAGAACGATCGTTGGCGTGATGCCGTTTTGTCCGCATGATTGCAGGAACCTTTTGAGAGATCCGCGTTTGGGATCACTGAAGGCAGCCCAATCCCGGGTGTGGGCATTGATGATGTAGTTTGAGAGGAAATCGGTATCGAATTCGGTGATTGTGCCACCGGGCCAACGGGCCAAAGTGACCCCGACGGACTTTCCGTTTGAAAGCCATGTACCCGTCGCATCGTCGTCGGGATAGAGGAAGTTGACGCCGATCTGTGAGCGCAGGACTTTGGGTGCGCCACTATAGGATCGGACATCAAAGTCTCCCCAAAATGCCGCAGGCGGGGTGGCATCAGGCTTCGGTGCTTCTTTCTGCGGTGCAGATCCAGCGTCGTCCGACTTGCATCCGGCAAGTGCTGTTGACGCCAGAAGGGCCATCATGTGACGCCTGGAAATTTCCGTCATGTGAAGGGGTATCCTCGGTCCTGAAAATGCTGGGCCGGGATGTTTTTGTTCTTCCCGCCACCTTCAGAACCTTGTTCCGTGGTCGTCTGGTCGGAAAAAACGACTGTCGTATATTAACGATAAAATTGGTTTTCGTAAAATTGGTTTTGTTGTGTTACCAGAATGAGACGAGTCGGTGGATTATCGTGTGATATGCATTTTTTCCACACGTAGTCCTGGGCTTCCGAGTGCAAGCGAGGTCGAAAATCCGGCTCTGCGCAACGTGATCGCGGTCGCATCGGAGGGGATGTCATATTGTCCGCCGGTTGCGTCCGGTGTGGGGCACGCCTCCTGCCCTACGAGATTTATGGGCATTGAGGAGTTGATGATGTCGATTTGGTCGAACACCCTCCGACGCGAATGATATCGACGACGCCAGTCATGTTTGGAAACGACATTGCGGCAAATCCATCCTCGTCTGGAAAATCGAAACCTGCGGCACCGTTTGGTCCATACGCTATATTGATTGACCAGGATTGTTGTCCTGCACCATCAAGTATGAATGATCCTGTGGCTGCTGAGATGTCGATACTGACCTGACTTGCAGGGTGTGCGCCACCGGTCGAGCCGATGATCTTGAAACTGGCAGCCGTCTGAATATGAACTGCATAGTCGATATTGAGTAGTCCTGCGTCCCGTATTGCCAGTGATTGCGAGGGCGCGTCATGGGTGAGGCTGGCGTCGAGCAAGACGCTGCCGGTCAGCGTACCGCTCATACCCTTCAGGTTCGTGCCCGTCATATGGGTCATGCCCACAGGTGCGCCGGAGGCTTGGCTGAATTCTACTGCGCAGTTGCCGGTAAAATCATTCCGGGATGATGCTGCGATCTCGATTTCGACGAAATCGTTGCCGCAGTCGAGGTCAAAGGCGTTGGAGCCGGGGCCCGACCTGATGCGGTGTCGGCTGAGACGATCAGGGAGCTGGATCGAGGTCAGGTTGATCGTATCGTCTCCATCGCCAAGGTCGACCTCGATAGGCCCAGGTGACGCGCTTGTGAGACTGAGAATGAGAGTATCTGCGCCTGGTCCTGTTGCGTAAACGCCAGATTGAGACAGTTTGATCGTGTCGTCTCCAGATCCTGTCTCAATCAAAGCTCCACTCCCGGTGCCACCGCTCAGCACGAGGCTTTCGCTGCTCGCCGCGCCAAAGAAATAATCCGGTCCATTGCCAAGATGATAGCAGGTGACGCCGGCGCGATACGAAACCGCTTCGGCTGCATCCGTGCCAATAAAACAGCCATCACTGCTGTATGCTTCATGTTGGGTGATATGCGTCGCAACTTCCGCCCTGCGCATCAGCAGGCTGATCTGCTGGCCGACAGGTGTAATTCCAACCAGGGAAACTGTAGCAACAAGGCCTGCGAGGAGTCCGTATTCCACGATGGAAGCACCGTGGTCATTTTGCGTAATCCCAGGTCTGCGGACTGAGGTGGATCGCGTGGTTTTGAGGGTCAACATGTCCGGCTTCTGCTCTGGATAGGTCTGATCGAGCAGGAAGTGGGATCAACGACAGGGAAGAGGTAACCTCACTTTCTCTCCGCACCTATATTCGCGTCGATGAAGAGCTCAGTCCGCGACTTCAACCAGGTGGAACGTGATGCTCTCGGCGGAAATCCTCGTGCGTAACGGATTGTCGGCCGTGCGTTTTGCGTCTCTGTCAATCTGGTAGGCCAGCGAGACGATGATCATGGGCTTGGTGGCCGAGATCTGCACCAGGCCAGGTGGGATCGGGAAGCGAACCTTCCGACCATCATACTCGCTCTCTGTGTGAAAACAGGCCTCGGGCAAGTTGATATTGAAATCTGCGGCCAGGCAGGCGACGGCTTCCGCGAACTGACGCTCAAGACGCGGGTCCGGAACGGAGCTGAAATCGAAAAGTCCCGTCAGACCTGCGGCCGCGGCCGCAACCTTGACCCGGTCGGCTGCATCACTGGCGGAAATGGCACTGATACGGATCGTCCCCAGGGGCAGGTTTCCGAGGCTGAGGTCGCCAATGCAGACATAGACACCTTTTGTGCGGGAGACATCAGCGGCGAATGGTTTGTCCATCTGGATCGGTTCCTTTTTCAGATTTTGAATGAAATGCTTTCACCGCACCCGCAGGCGGCGGCGACATTCGGATTGTTGAAGCGAAATCCGCTTTCAAGCAAGGTTGATGCATAGTCGATCTCCATGCCGAAGAGAAACATCTGCGCTGATGCCGCAAGGTAGACCCGCGCGCCGTCGGACACGACAGCGAGGTCGTGCGCCTGAGGCTCGTCGACGATATCCATCGTGTATTCCATACCGGCGCATCCTCCCTTCTTGATGCCGATCCGCAATCCTGATATGGCAGATGGCATCAATCGCTTGATGTGAGCCGCAGCGCGGTCCGTGATCGTAATCGGATCTTTTTGCATATTCTGGTCCTACCTGTTCATACAGGATGTTGGGTCAATACGCCTGTTACACAAGATTTTTCTGCCGCTCGTTTCCGCATTGGAAAAAGTGAGGCGATCTCCTGTTGCTGCGATGTTTTGGCCTGAGAAATATATCTCTATTTCCGATGAGAAATACTGACCCGCGTCATCATGGCGCCCTTGGTATGGAGGTATCATGGATCTCGACAAGCTACAGAAAAAAGGTGCGATTCACATTGGTGCCCGGTCTGGCCGGATCGTGCTCTACGCGTATTCCCTCGAAGATCACCCTGGTGTTGTGTCTGTCGGATGGACGTCGAAAGGCACCGCATGGCGTGACGATCATCCGGTGATCGCGGATGTGGTCAGCGCCTACGATTGCGAGGTCAGGTTCTGGATGATCTGTCATCATTCTTCTGCACGTGAAATTGTCGGCAAGATCCGTGAAGGCCTCCTTGGAAAGGGAATGGCTGCTGATGCACCCTTGGGTGCGGCAGACAAGTCCTACGAGCACTGGTTCCGCGCAGGCCTCGAAGATATCGTCTTTGCGTATCCTCCCTTTGCCAAGATCTTTCTCAGCGAGGTGCCGAGCTTCGCCGATGAAGGTATCGAGCCGGTGACGGGAGAGATGAGCCTTGACGTCAAATTGGCCGGGTCGTCCTCCATGTCCGGTCGCGGGCAGCGATCTGGTGCAGGGGGTGGCGAGGAAGAATCCGAGGCAAAGTTGGCGGATGCACTTTTGCTGAAGACGGAAGGCTCTCGGTCAGTCGCGAGCCTCGGTATGATCGGCGCAATCGTTGTCGGTATTGCTTACCTGTGCTTGAATCAGGTCACAAAAACCGGAGGAGGGCGGTCGTTCCTCGATAATGTGGGATCTTTTACCGGTCTGTCTTTTAGGTCTGATCGTGAAGTGGTCTTCAACGCCGGCAATCTGGTCCCTGATGCTCCCTGGGTGGTTTCCGAGCAAGGTAATCTGAATGGTTGGTATGATCCAGCACGCACCGACGATGCAGGCCGCACGTTCGGCATGCCGAAAGATGTCCAGGGATTTCGCATCAGGACATGGGTCGACAGCCAGGGGGTCGATCAACAACTCTATGCTGCATACAGCTTCAACGCGGCGTCAGTCTGGTATCCGCGCAATGTGACGCAGATCGAGATGTCTCGTCGCATTTTGACAGACTTGATGCGGATCGACGATATGGCGCAAACCCTGCACGCCGATGCTTGCAAGGTCCGTGATGAATCTGTTGAAGCATTCAAGTCTGTGGATATCGTCATTGTCCATCAGATGGACATTCTGGCCGCTTTCACGACCTCATCCGAGAGCTGTGAGAGAGGCTATCCTGATGTGATCAAGCCTCGTCCCATGGTGCCAGCGGCCGAATGAGGTCAGACTTGACCTAGCGCTTGCGTCATCTCTGCTGTGCTGTGACGAGATGCCCAGCGAATCCTGGGCGGATCGTCACCAAGGCAACAGTATTGGCTTCACGCCCGAAGATGATGGGGATTCATTCCCGGCAGCCGGCGTATCGCCGGTCTTGAGTGTGACAATGTCCGCAGCATCAGGTGGCGTTTCTGGCCCATCGATCGTGAGGTCCGGAGATACAAAGATGCCGGTCTCGGACGCGATCTCCGAAGCGATCTTACTGCTGGGCACCGACTGTGCAGCGCGCGCGGTGATATCGTCAATAAAGGAGATGGCCTGGTCCATGGTAGCCGGGAGATCTTCTGCGTCGTCGTTCTGTGTTGCGGGAGCGAGAAAGACAACATCTTCGGATACATCCGGTGTCGTTTTGGGGGCCAGGGTCGGTGACACCAGCGGACCTGTCGGCAGCATGTCGAAAGGCGTGCGGTCGAAGATCCCACCGTCGAGCAGGTAGACGGTTTGCGTGTCGACTTCGTTGATGTTGAAAATCGACTTCGTCGAGACCGATTCTTCTCCAGTTGCCATACCAAGTTGTGGTGCGATGGGGTCGATGATGCTCTCGTCCAAGGTGGTGCCGGGACGGCCGTAGGTGTTCATGGATGCACGATCAGGGTATTCGCCGCCCATACCCGGGACGCGGAAGATCTGCGCATCTCCGTCCGCCACGCGAACGACCATACTGGGCAGGCCCGTCATCTGACGCAGTTCCGCAATTGTCGCCGTAGCGGCTGCCATGATGTCTGCTGTGCTTGGCGGAGGTCCTGGGAATGGCATGAACTGTCCGACGCCCGGCATTGGAACGTAGGCGCGCGTGAAGCGGCCGCGGACAATTTCCGGTGCTCTACGGACTGGCCTTTGGGCTTGAGTGACTATGGAGTCTGTGCGTTGGCCTCCGCCTGGCTGCGAAACGGTCCGGATCGGATCGAAGGTCTGAAGGATACTCTCACGACGCGCGATCAAGTCCTGGTAGGAAAAGGCTGAGGCGATGAGATCGTTTTTCTGCGTGTCGCCTGGTGCGGGCATTTCAATAGGGCGGTCAGGCGCTTCACCGCCCCCGGTATAAACGGGTAAGGTCGGCGGCGCCAAAGTCACAAAGGAGGGGGCCATCGTGAAGCCGCGGTCAAGAAGATCGCTCACAGTCCGTGTGCGGTCCGCGGAGCTCGTGGCACCAAACACTGTCGCGATCAGCCGTTCGTTGTCGCGCTCCGCGGATGCGACGAGATTGTATCCTGCGGCCTTTGTATAGCCTGTCTTTATGCCATCGGCACCGAGATAGCCCGAAAGAAACATCCTGTTCGTATGCGTCACCTTGGCGACGCCCGCATCGGCTTCGAGTTGCGAGAAGATACTGTAGTATGCTGGGTAATCAAAAATCATGTGTCGTCCAAGAATTGTCATGTCTCTCGCAGTGGAGAGATGATTTTCCTCTGTCAGCCCATGAGCGTTGACGAAATGGGTGTTACGCATACCCATGGCCAGCGCTGTCCTGTTCATACGTTCTGCAAAGGCTTCCTGGCTGCCGGAAATGCCTTCCGCGATCGCTGTCGCGGCGTCGTTTGCCGATTTTACGGCCGCGGCTCTCACGAGATAGCGTAAGGCAATGGTCTGCCCGGCTTTCAGGCCGAGCTTTGTCGGGATTTCCGAGGCCGCGCGTGCACTGATCAGGATCGGAGTATCCAAGCTGATCTACCCGTTCTCTACCGCCTCGAAAGCGATATAGAGCGTCATCATCTTTGTCAGTGACGCCGGGTGCAGTGGCGTATCCGCATTGAACTGCGCGTAGATCGCACCGTTGCGTGCGTCCATCAGCATGCGTGCCTCGGGCGCCGCAGCGGCTGACTGGAAAGACAGACAGACAGAGATACAGAGAGCGGAACCGCACATCAGCCGCAGCCTTGTGGTCAGGCTGCGGCGTTGCGTTTGGGTGCGGGATGATTTCGGGTCGCCCAAGTCGGTCTCCATGACAGATATCTGCCTATGATGTTGGACCGACCTCGCTGCCGCGGAAATCAAAGGTCGTGATGCATGGGACCAAGCGCATTCGTGACATCTCGTCTGACGATTTTGTCCGGTGCCTTCACCAGAAGTTCGATCGGTGGCAATGACGCCATGAGGTACATCCGGCCATGGTACGAACCCAGGCTCTGGTTGATGTTGTGGATCATTGTAGCGTGGCCGCCGCCTGATGCTGCGAGATCTACCTGCTGCGCCAGCCCGAGTTTGGCCAGAATGGCGAAGCTGCGGGGCAGGCGTTTCGATACGCTGTCGATGGTGGCCTGGGTGCCGAGCTTCGAAGCGTCCGGACCTGCTGTCTGCTTGATTGTTTCAGCACTGAGTGCTGCGGCCGCTTTGATCGAGATCTTCATGTCACCCAGCAGACCTACGACGAGGTCTGTTTCTCTCCTGAAGATATCTCCTTCCGTCACGCGGACATCGAGCAGGAGCCGGGTGATGTCATAGGTCGTGGGCTTGCACCGTTCCAGAAGGAGCCGGAAGAAGACGTGATCTTCAGCAAGGCTGACGTGTCGCATGACAGGCGAGATCGTGTCGGCCACCCGCATTGGTGCATGCTCGATAATGGACCTGTAGACATGCGTCAGCGCGCCTGCCGAAAGCTTCGCTTTGCGGACACGCTCGAGGGTCGAGCGCTGGAGCTGGGCCAATGCACCCCAGCTTTGTGCGCCATGAACTTTCTCAACGAACCTGATGAGGTCGATCCTGCGGGTATAAAGGACGGATTCCATCATGCCGTGGTGAAAGACGTCCCTTGAGATGATGGCGCATATCTCGTCTGCGACGGCCTCCCGATGAATGCCCTCGCCACTCCCGACGTAGATACAGGCTGTGCGGAGATGTTCAGCGGTTACGGGCTTGGTCAGCATGTCTCTCTTTCCGTGTCGTGTGATGTAGCATTGCAGTCCGGCTCGAGGCTGAACAGGAGATCTTCGACGAAGCGGGGAGGCGCCAGCATGATGCCCCTTGGACCGGGAAGTGTCGCCATCAGCTCCATGCGACCGTGGTGAGACGATGCCTTTGTGAACAGAGCCCTGAAGCCGCGTTGCGAGAGAGCGATCAGCTCCTGTGCGTAAGGTGTGATGTCGACACCAATCCTGATCAGCATCGCGGCCTCCTGCATCTTTCCCTGTTTAGTGCAGCGCGTAAGGTAGGATTGCCACAGAGGGGCTGACTTTATGCGCCTGGCCAACGAGATGAACTGATCGAGGCACGCGGTATCGAAGTGATTCATACCGGTCCGGACAAGCAAGGCGTGTGCGATGTGATCGTCAGAGGGCGTCGCTTCGGCCATGACACTATCTATGATGCCCGCAGAATGGGTCTCGATGGCATAGATAAGGCTGTCGGACGGGTCTCTTAGGTAGTCCTCCCGGTGATGATTGAAGGCGAGCTGGAAGACCCGACTGCGCAAATCGTCAGGCAGGTTCATACTGCGCCATGCACTGCGCGTATTGCAGCCAAAGGGATCAAGGTTCGACAAGGCCAGATCGCCCCACTTGTCGCAGAGATATGTGACAAGCTCGGCGGATTCCGACAAGAAGGAGATCGCATATGCCATGTCTTCACATGGAATGCGGTCATCGATGATGGCCTTGGCTTCACTAATGAGAGCCTCGCGCCCTGGGTTGCACGAGACCCGAGATCCCAGGTAGGCGCAGATAGCTTCCATGTGAGTGACAAAATCGGCCGACGGCGGCGTGGTGCTTGCCATATCTGACTGTCTTTCTTTCTGGCTCAGGTTTTCGTGCGGGACATCGCGTGGCTGGGCCAAGGTGGTGTGGCTCTCGCGAAGATGTGGTCGTTCATGCGGAAGAGGTGCCACGCACGCGGACGCGTGGCATGGAAGATGTGGGTGTATTTGCTCATGTAGGTGCTTCTGGCGCATCGGATTGTCAGATGGGCAGGGTCTCGTGGTCAGTCGAAGTTGACGATCCGTTGAAGAAGTATTGTCGTTTCATTCGCTGGCATGGTGAGTAGGTCTAAGACAGATGGCAGGCTCTGGACGAAAGACAGGCGTCCGTGGGACGAGGACATCTGGATCATTGCCTTGCGCACAAGTTGCCTACACCCCGGCGTCATGTATTCATCGGACAGGGCGCATCCGAGATCTGCCTTGAGGATCACCATGAGGCCTCGCATGACTTTTTCGTCGTGATGGGCCTGCGTCAGGTAGCGCCGGGTGTTTTCATTGGGCGCGGCTGTCAGGCGATAGGTTTCAATCCTGTCTGCGAAAACCTTGGCGAACTGAGGCGTGAGCGTCGCCGCAAGCAGTCGGCGATTGCCCAGAAATCCAGGAAACCTGGGGCCCGTTGCGACGTCATCTGACGGCATTGCCGTCAGCATTTCGCTCAGAAGCTCCATATT
>NZ_JBMERN010000106.1:0-12922 GCF_049310965.1 Loktanella sp. DJP18
GGTTTAAGTCTCACAGAGCAACGAAGCTGTGCGTCGCTGTGGTCAAACCGGATTGCGGTCTTTGCGCTTCAGGTTTTGGCTGATTAGCGGCTGTGTTTGAGGCGGTAGCTCTCGCCGTTCATTTCCAGGTTGTGGACACGGAGAAACGCGCGAAAGTTGGTGATGTCCTGAGGGGCGGCATATCATGGCGGTGTTCAGACGCCGTCAATTCTCTGCTGAGAAAAGGATCTGCCACATGTCAGAGACTACCATCACCCAACTGCCTGATCCAAAGGGTTTTACATCCGACCCGTTCACTAACGTCCTTCGCGATGGAGCGCGCAAGTTGATCGAACAGGCGATCCACGCGGAACTGGACGCGCTTATGAGCACCTTTTCCGGGGAGAGACTCGAAGATGGGCGCGCGCGCCTGGTCCGTCATGGTCACTTGCCCGAGCGCGAAGTGATGACCGGCATCGGACCGGTGCCGGTAAAGGTGCCGCGTGTGCGGGATCGGGGTGCAGGGGAAGACAAGATCACCTTCACGCCCAGCATCCTGCCGAGGTATCTGCGCAAGGCGAAATCAGTCGAAGAGCTGCTGCCGTGGCTTTACCTCAAGGGTGTGTCCACGGGTGATTTCACCGAGGCGCTGGGGGCGCTGCTGGGCCCGAATGCCAAGGGCCTGTCCGCCAAGACCGTCACCCGACTGAAGGCCGACTGGTGGAAAGACTATGAGGCTTGGGAGAAACGAGACCTCGGCTCGCGGCGGTTCCTCTATATCTGGGCGGATGGCGTCTATTTCAAACCGAGAATGGCTGAGGAAAAACAATGCGTTCTGGTGATCGTGGGTGCCGACGAATATGGTCGCAAGGAACTGCTGGCCATGACCGACGGCTTCCGCGAAAGCACCCAAAGCTGGCGCGAGCTGCTGCTCGATCTCAAACGTCGCGGCCTGAAACAGGACCCGAAACTGGCCATCGGTGATGGCGCACTTGGGTTCTGGACCGCGCTGCGCGAGGTATTCGCCACGACGCGGGAACAACGGTGCTGGGTGCACAAGACGATGAACGTGCTGAACGCGATGCCGACATCTGTGCAAGCAAAAGCCAAGGGCCATCTGCACGACATCTGGCAAGCCGAGACAAAAGCCAAAGCGAACGCCGCCTTCGATTTCTTCGTCGAAACCTACGGTGTGAAATGGGACAAGGCTGTCGCCAAGCTGGTCAAGGACAGGGACGCGCTTCTGACCTTCTACGACTTCCCGGCCGAACACTGGAAGCACATCCGGACGTCAAACCCCATCGAAAGCACCTTCGCCACCGTCCGGCATCGCACAAAACGCACCAAAGGGTGCCTCAGCCGCAAGACCGGACTGGCCATGGCCCACAAGCTGATGATGTCCGCCCAGAAGAAATGGCGAAAACTCGACGGCCAAAATCGCCTGCCCGAGATCATCCAAGGGGTTGAGTTCCGCGACGGGCTTCGCCACGTTCAAGCCGCCGCCTGATCAAGCGTCACCAACTTTTGCCCATATCTCGTGGACACGATGGGTTAGGCGGTCGAGAAGAGCACCTGTAAGGCGCTCGGAGCCAACGGCGCTGGTCTTGCAGCGCCTCAGCCGTCTGCAGATCGGCCACGGACGGCTGGGTTCGAAACACGCCGAGGTTCTGGCGGCCTGCCTGCCATTGCGAACGCCTTGTCTGAGGGGACTGTCCTGCCTGCAGTCAAACTCTTGGTGCCTAAATATCATATAAAACCCAAGCACCGCGTAATCCCCGCGAAGAGGGTGAACAAGTCCCGGCCGCGCTCAACCGTGTGGCTTTGAAACCGGTCGAGACTCCGGCAGAGCCTCTGCATGAAGCAGAAATCCGGGACATCCCGGCTTTGATTTGGCGAAGGTGTTTTGAGGCGACACCAAGTCGGTCCGTGTCGGACTGGCGTGGCTTTGCAGGCTACCGCACAAAATCAGATGTCGGTAGAAACACGTTTGCAGTGGGGGACAGGAGCGGCAAAGCCGCTCCTGTCTATAGACAATCATCGCCTCGCGACGTCGCCGATAGTGGCGTTACCTGTCACCCTGTGATTAAAGCAAATCGCCGCTGTATTTACTCATCGCATCTTCACTATTGATACAGAAACGCAACCTCCATTAATACTCTGCGCCCTGGCCCAAAATTTTTACTGCGAAAATCGCAAAAATCATCTCGATGGCGATGAAGAAAGGCATCGGAATTCAAAAAACCGGGCATGCCGAGATGCGATACGCCCTTCAGCGCCCACTCATGTTTTTTGTGAGATTTTTCGCGATAGCTTAATCCGCACTCAAGATCATTTGTTAAGCGAAGTGCAATGTCATGCGGATTGTCTGTTTTAAGAAACAACGCAGTTTCATGCGGCGTGATGCCTAAATCACTCTTGAATATTTTGGAAATACAGCTGTTCCAACCTGTTGCATTGTGAAGAAAATAAGGCCCCTTATAGCCGTCCATTTCCGTGAATCTGTCCAATCGCTCGGACAAAAATCCGACCGGCTCAATAAATTCATCTTCCTTGAGGTAACCTTGCGAAGAATCATCTTTAAAAGCTTCATAAGCCATTTCAATTAGCTCTTCGCAGTTTTCAATCTCTTCACCAAAATTAAAATCATTCTCGTCGAGCATTATGAGCTTGCTTACGTATGGTTGACCCATTTTATTAGTTCCGTTTTATCTTGGCGATCTGACCATCAGCCCGCTTCTGAATATTACCTGGGGCCGTCTGAAAAATATAAAAACCAGATTTTGGAGTTTTTTGTAAAAATGCTGTCGTTGCTCTGATCGAGATGCGAAATTTACAAAATGTTCCGCGATGTGGGATCCGCACAACCAGGGCTATCGCGTTTGGAAATTTGAGCGCGAAGAGGGCGAACGGAGCGTGAACTTTTGGGCTCTCTCGCTGCGTTCGTGGTCAGTTTTCGATGATTTTCGACCTCTACGTGACGAGACATACCCAAACGCGATTCCCCTGTCCGCACAACGAAAGGTCGGATTTCTTTCCGATTATGACGAAGAACTGTGAAGATAAAAATGTTATTACGAAATGCAGGGCATTGGGCGATCAAAGTGTCCAGTCTGTTCGTGCGTTTGCTATGCCGCACAGACAGACTGGAAGCTTGGATCACACAGGCTCCAGGACGGTGCGGCGATACTTTTTCTTAAAAAAAAAGGAGCTGTCGCATGGACGACCAGCAATCCCCATCATTGCCATGGCAACAAGATGTTAAGGCTAACGATATTGTCGCTTTTAGGTTTCCACATGAACGTGAAAGTACCGAACAGCCCAAGGTGCGCCCAACGCTCGTTCTTGATGTTCTGACAATTGGCGACGAACGATACGCCTTGCTCGCATTTGGGACATCGAGCCGCCGCCGCCGGGCGCGCGCTCTGCTCGTGCATGTTGACTGTGCAAAAGAGTTAGACACTGCTTCGCTCAAAGCGCCAACGCTGTTTGATGGCGCGCGCCGTATTTTGGTTGCGTTGTCACATTCCGGGTTCTCGTACGGTCAGACATATAACACCCCCATTTTAGGTCAACTCAGCGGACGATCCGCTCGTTACGGAGATGCTGTGCGCCGATCCGTCCTGCAAATGTCGAGCGCACGGCGGTCTTCTCTCTACGGCAGGCGGCCGCCAAGATAAATCCGAAACACTGACACTGATGTTCATTGCACTCAGACAATAAAAACTTAGGAAAAACTCTGGCATCTTTGCTGCTCATGTCGTGATGCGGCGATACGCAAATCCAATGCAAAGCGGCGGGACTATCGGACATCCCTCCATAGAATTTGAAAACTTCAAAGCTCAAATTTGGAATCGCCGAATTTTTTCCCTTGTTCCTTCGTGTCATGAACACGGAGGACCCACCATGGACGTAAAGCCGAACCAAGTGTCCATTGCGGTGTCTCCGACGCCTTTCTGGGACCGCGCCGATTTAATCCGGCGCTGGCAGCACGGCAGCGATGCCTTCTTTTGGCGCCAGGAGCGGGCCGGCCGATTGCTGCCGGTCCATTACAATGGGCTGCTGCGCTACCGCATGGAGGACGTGCTGCGCTTTGAGGGCGGTCAGCCATCTGACGACATGGCCGCGGCCTATGCGGTCGATTTGATGCACCCGGATCAGGTCGCCGACGTCTGCAAATGCACTCCAAGCTACATCATTAATAGCGCCAAGGCAGACGATTTGCCGTGCCGCCGGATCGGTCGCGCTTGGCGCTTCGTCCCCGCAGAGGTCGCGCGCTGGCAACAAGACAAGTGGGTTGCCCGCGCACGCCGGATGAACGCCAAACCTTCAAAAAACCAAAGGATTTTGTCCGATGAATGACACGGGGGGCGAAGTTTATGGCCCAAACTTCGCCCCCCGTTCCGTTCATCTACCTGTGGATGAACGCTCCGGGCACCGAATGAATACTCAAAAAAGGGAATGAAAGATGACACTGCAGACACCCATCAAACTGGCCACCTTGCGCGACGTGCAGCTCCTGCTGCCGGTGCTCTACTCGGAGGCCTCCACAAAGGTCTATAGCGCGGCGCTCACCAAGGTGACGCGGCTCACGGGCAAGCCCCTGTCGCATGTCCCCGCCGACGAAAACGCCTGGATCGAGATGTCCCGCAAGATCGTCTGGGCCGGTGCATTCGGGGGCGTGACCCCCGGTGCCCAGGAAGAGGCCTTCGAGACCTGGGTGAAAAAGATCGCCGCCGCGATCCGGCGCGCACAACTGCACATCGCGGCACCCGTGATCTCGGTGTCCGAGGATGCGGCCTGGGCGCGGCTGCAGGCCTATGCCGAGGAGGTCGAGAATACGCGCGATGCCGACGGACAGTTGCTGCTGCCCAACATGTTCTCAGTATCGATTGCGAACCTGCGGGCCCAGTGCCGCGACACCCATCCCGCACAACTCACCACGGAGGTAGCCACCCGGGCTCTCGAAGCCTGTCGGGCAGACAAGGCACCGACGCTGCGCCGGTCGATCACGGCCTACAACAAGCTGATACGTGCGCAGAACCGCCACCCGGCCATCGCCGATCTGCTGCCCAACATGCCGATCGGGGATCTGCCGGGCCTGCGGGACCGCCCACTCGACTGGTCACGGTTCAGCGCGGGCTTTCTCGGATCGCGGGATCGCGCGATCAAACTGGCGATCCGCAACGATGCACGCCAGACAGATCGCTTCGGCGGTGCGCTGGGGGCCGATCCCCTGGGCGGGCGATCGCGTGACCGGGCGCGGCGCAAGCGGCCGGTCCGCAATGTCGAAGCCGCGCGCAAGCGGCACCTCAACGCATTGAGCTGGCTGGTGCGGCATGCCTTCCCGGATCGCGACGAGGCTTACGGTATTGCCACGATCGAGGCGTTGGTCACGGCGGTGACGATCGAGCGTGCGACGGCGTGCTATGTCGCCCGTGCAAAGGCCTCGCCCGTGATGCTGGATGCGGACAAGACGGCGGGCGGGACCTCGATCCTGTCGGCGCTGGAAACCCTGGCCCGCCGCAATGACTGGGATGAAGATGTGATCTGGGCACTGGAGGACGCGCGGCTCGACCGCGTCGACAGCTACCAGGCGCGCGAGATGTCGGTCGAGCGGGAGGCCTTCGTGAAGCTCATCGAGCGCAACCCGGCGATTGCCCGCACCATCGTTTCGGGACCGCGTTTGTTGCAGGCGGAGGCCGAAGCGGCCTTTGCGATCTGGGACGATCTGGGGACGCGCGCGCGCGGCGAGGCGCTGCATCTGTCGATGGGTGCGGCCCTCATCGCCTTGCAACTGGCCCGCTCGGTGCGCAGCCGCAATCTCAACGGCATGTTTATCGATGGGCCGGACGCCGAGATCATCAGGCCATTGCGTGAGAGCCGCCCCTGGCTCGATATCCACCGTTCGCGGGTCAAAAACCGGCGGCCCATCGAAGGGGAAATCCCAGACCGGCAATGGCAGGTGATTGTGTCCTGGCTCGATGAAGGTCTGCCGCGGTGGTGTGCCGCCAAGGGCATCGACGTCGAGGTCAACCAACTGCTCGTGCCCGGGCCGACAGGCGTGCTGGGGCGTCAGAGTTTCAACAAAATCTGGAACCGATGTGTTGAAAGGCTCGGAGTGCCGGGCTTGCAGCCGCACATGATGCGGCACGTGGCGGCGACGCTCTGGCTCGCAGTCAATCCGGGCGACTACGCCACTGTCGCGGCGTTTCTCGGCGACGCCGTCGCCACGGTGGAAAAATTCTACGCGCGCGGCGAGGGCGCCGCCGCTGCCCGGCTTTTCGCTGATGTCATCGAAAACATCGACCCCACGCTCAACGCATTCCTCAAAAGGAGCCACACATGATGACCACCTCTGATGAACAAGCTGCGGCCGTTGCGGCGCGTGCCCCCGATATCCCGGCCGAAGTCATGGCCCGGATGCAGGCGCACCTGCGGGGTGCCCCGCTTCAGCGCGGCGTCGCCGCCGCGATGCAGGACTTCTATTCCCGCCTGGTGCAGGCCGGCTTGCCGCCCGATCTGGTCACGGAAGAGATCTATGCCGCCGTCGGGACATCGCGCTCACGGTTGCGCGCCTTGCTGACGGGGCTGCGGATGTTTGCGCCGGATGTCCCGCTCAACCCTGCCATTCCGGTCAAGCAGCGCTGGGACGCCTGGCTCAATGCACGCTACAACGCCAAGATCTCCAAGCCGGACACCTCTCGCCGTGTCGGTCTGGCACCGCCGGATTGGCCCGAAACATGGTCGGCGGCCTTGCCGGCCCTCGACAAGACGGTGCGGCCGTACGGCGCGCGCTTGCCGCGTCTGGCTCTCAAGACGCGAGATGCCGTGATCTCGGCTGTGGGATTGCTAGCAAAAAGCCGGGAGTGGGCGGCGACCCGCGCTGTAGACGTCGCACCCGTGCCTTGCGAAGATCTGTTCGAGGCATTTGTGCATTATCTCATTGAGGATCGCGATGTCTCGTTCCGAACAGCGGCAGACTACTGCGAGCGCTTACGCATGTTCTTTTTGCGCGCAGGGCTGCTCGATCATGCGAGTCTCGCAGCACTGGCCGACCTGACTGGCGCGCTCGCGGAGGAGGCCACGGACAAAGATCCTGGAAAATGGGCCAAACTGCGTGACTTTCGACAGCGCTTCGCCCTCCCCGACATACTGCACAAGGCCACCGAAGCCGCGCAACAGGCCGCCGCTCTGCCTGGGCACAGCACCGCCGCCCTGCGCCTGCGCCAGAAAGCCGTTGCCTATGCGCTGCTCGTCAACACCGGCGATCGCCAGGGTGACCTCCGGCGGTTGGTCATCGGGATCGATCTCGTCAGGGACAGTGACGGCAATTGGTGCCATGGCATACGTCAATCCAAGACGGATCATAACAAAGCCATCGGAGCGCTCTGGCCGGGTAGCTCCACCCTCATCGACGCGCATCTGCTTGGCGACAGGCCTGCCTGGATGATCACCCGCCGCGTCGCGGAACTGCAGGGCGCAAACCTGCTGACATTGGGTGAGGATGTGCTCAACGCAGACTTCATCAACCGGCGCCTCAAGGAGGACTTCGGCATCCACGGTCACTTGGTCCGGACCCTGCTGACGGATCTCGTGCGACGTGAGCGGCCCGATGCTCGCTGGGCGGCGCAGCACATGCTCGGACACACGGACCGCTGGATGCAGGACACCTACCGCAGCGACTTCGCCGAAAGCGGCGCGGTCAAAGCCATGGATGAGTGTGTCGCAGCTGTCGAGGCAGGTGGAGAATGACCGGCAAAAGGGAGTTGGACATGCGAGGCAGACAGCCGCATCCGCGAGGCACCCGCGATTAGCAGGCGGAACGATGCTCTTTGCTGCGAAACTTCGACCCACACTTCCCAGGTGACGTGACGTTTTCGCACCTCAGATCTCCAGTAATGGCTCTATATTTCAGTATGTTATTCCGGCTGAAGATGGCGGATTATGGATCACCCAGAGGGTGAACGCGAAACGGGTGATGGGCAGCTTGGTTTTGACCGCCGGGTGCGGCTGGAGTTTCGAGGCACGCAGCTCAGTTCCAACGGCGGTCTTCTGGTGATGCGCGTGGCCGAAAGACTGGCAGCACAGATCGACCAGCTTCCACCCAAAAAAGTGGATGAACTCAAACAGAAGGAGGCGATCTCTGAATTGGCTCTGCAGTTCAACAAAATGCTCGGTAAGGGCTACACGATTGAATACGCCTACGAGGCCCGGCTCGACCCCGCCCACTACGGGTTGCACTCCCTGCGCCGGACCTTCCCGACCTACATCCACCAGCAGACCGGCAACCTGCGGGCCGCCCAGTTGCTGCTGGGCCACGTCAGTATCGAGAGCATGAAAGGCCGAACCGCGCCATCGCCGCCGTCTAAGCGCGCAGCAAGGATTACAAGACGACCAAAGAAATGAACCGACCGGTAAACTCCGTGTGTGGTAAGCGCAACGCCAACCACCTCCTGCCATTGCTGACCTGATCCGGCCATTCTGCGCACAAACGTGCGGTGGAGGTCTTGGATTTGGAAAGAGACGGCAAAATGGACGTCCATTTGGACGGCTCAAGGGGTGTTGGGGTTTCCCGGCTCGAGGTGATCGAGGGGCCCAGCGGGCGTCGGCGGCGGACGAAGGCTGAGCGGGCGCGGATCGCGGCGGAGAGCATGATGCCGGGTGTGAAGGTGGCTGATGTCGCGCGCAAGCACGGCACCACTCGCTGGCAGATATACGACTGGCGCAAGCGGATACGCAAAGGCAACCTGGTGCTGCCCGAGAGCGTGGCGGCCTTTCCGTTCTTCGCGGAACTGATGGTCAACGATGGGGCGGTGGATGCGGCGACGGCGCGTCCCGCATCCGATCTGGAGATTGTCGTGGGCGATGTCGTGATCCGGGCGGGGGCCGACGTCGATGAAAGCCATCTGACGCGGGCGATCCGCGCGGCGCGGGCCGCAACATCATGATGTTTGGTCAGGGCGGGCCCGTGAAGGTGTTCATGGCAACGCGGCCGGTGGACTTCCGCAAGGGGATCGACGGGCTGGCGCTGGCGGTTCAGGAGATGTTCGGGCTCGATCCGTTCTGCGGGGCGGTCTTCGTGTTCCGGTCGAAACGCGCGGACCGGATCAAACTGCTGATATGGGATCAGACCGGAATGGTGCTTGTTCACAAGCGGCTGGAAGGCGGCAAGTTCGTCTGGCCGCAGGTGCAGGACGGGGTGATGCGGATCTCCTCCGCCCAGATGGCGGCCCTGTTCGAAGGGCTGGATTGGCGGCTGGTCCGGCCGGAGCGCGCGCGACGCCCGCTGGTGGCGGGATGATCGCCAGGATGTGCCGGAAACTCCTGTTTTTTCTGGTCAGAACGGGTGTCTCATGATTCACTTTGGCTTATGGATGCCGCCGTTCTCGCCCGGGAAAACGCCCTTCTGAAAGCCCGCCTGACTGAGGTGGAGGCGGCGCTTGCGGAGTCGCAGGAGGCGAACCGTAGGCTGGAGGAAATCCTGCGCACGTCGCAGCGCGAGAAGTTCGGCAAGCGCTCCGAGAAGCTGTCGCCCGATCAGTTCAACCTGCCTCTGGAAGATGCCGAACTGGCCCAGGGTGTGCTTGCGGCCGCGCAGGAGAAGGCCGAGGCCGCGCTGCAACGGGCGCGCGGTGAGGAGCCCCGCAAGCCCAAGCGCAACCGTGGGCATCTGCCGTCGCATCTGCCCCGGGTCGAGCGCGTGATCGAGCCTGCCAGCACGCGCTGCCCCTGCGGCTGCGGCGAGATGGCGAAGATCGGCGAGGACGTGTCCGAACGGCTCGACGTGATCCCCGCGCAGTT
The DNA here is from genome assembly GCF_049310965.1 of Loktanella sp. DJP18. Taxonomy (NCBI): domain Bacteria; kingdom Pseudomonadati; phylum Pseudomonadota; class Alphaproteobacteria; order Rhodobacterales; family Roseobacteraceae; genus Loktanella; species Loktanella sp. DJP18. The sequence continues at coordinate 9,781 of NZ_JBMERN010000106.1, forward strand.
CCGGGTGCTGGTCACACGGCGCCCCAAATACGCCTGCCGCCGCTGCTCGCAGGCCGTGGCGCAGGCGCATGCGCCCGAGCATGTCGTGCCCGGCGGGCTGCCCACGGAACTGTTCATCGCTTCGATCATCGTGTCCAAGTTCGGGGACCACCTGCCATTTTACCGCCAGGCCGAGATCTTCAAGCGGCAGGGGATCGATCTGGATCGAGGCACGCTCGGCAACTGGGTCGGCCGCGCGTGCTTCCACCTGATGCCCATCATCCATCACATGAAGGCTCATCTGCGCGGCGCTGACCGTATCTTCATGGATGAGACCCGCGCGCCAGTGCTGGACCCGGGCCGCAAGGCCACCAAGAGCGGCTACTTCTGGGCCGTCGTGTCCGACGACCGCGGTCATGGCGGTGTCGGCCCACCCATTGTTCTGTTCCACTACGCCCCTGGCCGGGGGAAAGAACATCCGCTGGAGTTCGTTGCTGGATACCGCGGCCGGTTCCTGCAATGCGACGCCTACCAGTCCTACAACGCGCTGACGGAGATCGCGCGCGACACCGGCCCGTGGCAGCTGGTCTATTGCTGGACCCATGTCCGCCGCCGCTTCGTGAAGCGCTTCGAGAGCGACCGCTCCCCCATCGCCGAGGAGATGCTGCGCCAGATCGCGCTGCTCTATCAGATCGAGAAGACCGTGCGGGGCAAGGATGCGAAGGTGCGGCTGGTCGCCCGGCGCGAACACTCAGCCCCGATCATCGCCGCGCTCAAGCCGTGGCTGGAAACGCAGCTGTCGCGCGTCCCACAGAAATCCCAGCTGGCCGAGGACATCCGCTATACCCTTGCGCACTGGCCCGGCCTGATCCGCTTCCTCGACGACGGCACCCTCGAGCTGGACACCAACCCCGTCGAAAATCAAATCAGACCGATTGCCCTGACGCGGAAAAATGCGCTCTTCGCAGGCAACGAGGTCGGCGCCGAGAACTGGGCCATGCTCGCCTCGCTGGTCGCCACCTGCAAGATGTCCAACGTGAACCCCGTCGACTACCTCGCCGACACCCTCCACGCGATCCTCGACGGCCATCCGCAGAGCGGCATCGAAGACCTTATGCCGTGGCGCTTCAGGCTGCCGTCAAGCCCCGCCGCGTAGGGTCACGCCGTGGCGCTTACCGTGTGTGAGGAACCTGGCTTGTATAATGGTCTCGTAAGACCGACCATTTGTTCAGGCTCACCCCGCAGAATTCCCATTTGGGCGCACCATCGACCGGTGACGCCGGGTAGATGTTTGCAACCTCGGACCTGGCGGCGAAACTGATCAGCGAGAATCTTGCAAAGGGAGAGACATCCATAGATGTAGGATGTTGCAATGCCTCCGGCCCGTTGGTTCTGGATTGGAATACCCGGGGCACAGCCACCCACGACAGGGCAGCGGCTCATGTCCGAAAGGTGCGCCATGCTCTCTTGTGGCGCGGTCGTCTGCCCTGCCTTCCAGCTGCGATCCACCAAGCTCTCTGCCACCCACGACCGCGTCCGGCCCGACGATAAGCAGCCGATTTAAGCGACATTTCCCTATAAGCATGAAAAAGCCCCGGAAGTTCCGGGGCTCTCAACTTCTGACGTTCAAAGCGCTAAACGATTAGGACGCCTTGCGCCTGCGGCGCGCCAGCAGGCCCAGTCCGCCTAAGCCAGCCAAAAGCAAAGGAAGGGACGCTGGTACAGGAACCGGAGAAACGGTAGCTGACGCCAAATAGAATTGTTGCGCGTCGCGCGTCAAACCATTCGCACTGACAGGATCGAACATAGCGTTATCAAAGGCGAAACTCGCGCTGAAAACACCGGTAAAAGATAGACCTTGCAGGCCACCAAACGTATAGCGACCAAAGGCCCCATCATTGATCCCAAATAGCAAAGTCCTCTCCAATTCGGTCGAAGAGTCACTAAAAGGGATATGACCGTCTTGCTGGAAAACAAGGCCGCTTAAGTTCATTGCAGTATTGAAGGCAATTGTCACTGCCTCTGAAAGGGTAACGTTGTCATCGCTCGCACCAGACGCACAACGATTGGTCGTACCGCCAATAGAAAAATCAGTGACTATTCCGCAAACACCCAGACCAGCATTGCCATGGTCGAAGTATGCGTAGTTGCTTCCGTTCGCCGAAAGCGTCACATCGACACCATCCAAAGTGACAACGGATCCATCGATAAAGCCACGTTCGTTGTTGTTCGCCGCGGAAATGAAATCCAGAGTCGCCGCTTGCGCCATCGGCGCAAAGCAAGTCAAGATCACAGCACTAAAAATAGATTTGAATTTCATAGCCAACTCCTGATTAAATTTGCCTCTTTTGATCCCATGGAGGGAAGCTGAAGTCCTAAAAACATCTTGACAAAAATAGTATCTCATACTGATGACACTTTGCCACCTCATTCCTGACATCTTTTCCAATCCGGTAGTAGGCTCACCCTATTTTTAGAAACAAAGCACATTTATGGTTGTGATTGTTTCCATTTCGGCATGAGTCATTGCCTAAATGTTGGATTTGTATTGATGGTCCACAGCACTTATTGAACAGTTTCGGTAGAGTGTCTGATTCGACTGCCTTACGGTGGCGTAAGGATACCACAACCGGCTTAAGTTGGGGAGTCGGTAAGCTTCTTAACCGGCATTCCCCAAGTGTCCTACCGCTTGACGTCAACCTTTCCTGATCTTGCCGCCAGATCAAGTGATTTGCCCTCCCAGCCTCGACTGCGGCCGTCAGAGCGCTCGAATGTTGGTGGATCGGACCGCGAATGCGCGTCACCTTGGTCATGCGGCCACGTTTTGCAGCACGACAGACAGAGCTGTCTTGCCGCTTTTGTTCGGCTTTCGCCAATTTCGAGGTCACGCGCATGACGGCGGCGCTCGCAATCGGTGAATGGCGGCAAGGATGGCCCTGACCATTGGGCCAGTCACCGCGACCTCGGCAAGTTGGAAGGTGATGGCGCGGGCGTGACCCACCACGCGGGCCCCGATCTTGATCAGCTTGAGCTGAAGGCTCGTCAGTGACCAGTTCGCCATAGCCTCGGGCAGCTCGATACAGCGCAAGAAGGTGGCTAGGTTGTAGGCCAAGGCGTGCAGTTGCAGCCGCACCTCGTTGTCGCCGAACCGCTTGCACGATAG
>NZ_JBMERN010000107.1:0-12850 GCF_049310965.1 Loktanella sp. DJP18
GATATGGATGGAAGATTAAACCATTTGACCGGCGGGTCCACTTTACCGAAGCGGGAACCGGCTGGGGCTGTTTCCTCGCGCGAAACAACGACGTCGTTTCATTCGGCGCGAGGCTGCCAACGGCGTGGTCTGCCCTCTGTTCATTGCCCCGACGCGATGGGTGACACCACATCTTGATGACTGGCGATCTACCGCCACCAGAGCGGCGGCCTTTGTCGCAACAATGATTTTTGCGCCGTCTCGGGTGTGACCGGCGCGGGGCCGATGCGAAGATGACGCAGCAGGAGCGCACAACTTCCCCCAAATCGCCCGGCTTAGCCGACGTAGCGGCGGGAATAGCGGTGGCCGAGACCGGTCAGGAATTCGTATCCGATGGTCCCTGCAGACTGGGCCAACCGGTCGACCGGCTGCGGGCCGCAGATGATCGCGAGCGATGCCGGGTCGTCGCGCAGGTCGGTGATGTCGACCGTGATCAGGTCCATCGACACGCGCCCGACCAGCGGGCAGGGCGTGTCGCCGTGGAACAGGGCTGACCCGCGCGACAGGGTCCGGTGCAACCCGTCGGCATAGCCGGCGGCCACCGTCGCAAGGCGTGTCGGACGTTCCGCCTGCCAGGAATTGCCGTAGCCCACGACCTCTCCCGCCGTCAGGTTGCGGATCTGCACCACCGGCAGGTCAAGGCGCACGACGGGTCGCGCATCGTCGAAGGGCAGACCGCCGTAAAGGCCGATGCCGGGGCGGCATTCGTCGAAGTGATAGTCCGGCCCCAGCAGGATGCCGCCCGTCGCCGCCAGGCTGCGCGGCGTCGTGATGCCGTCGGTCATCTGGTGAAAGACGTCCAGTTGATACGGATTCATCGGGTGGTCCGGCTCGTCCGCACAGGCCAGGTGCGACATGACCACGACAGGCTTGCGGCGCAGCGTCGCCTCGGCCACGGCGGCCCAGTCGTCCCATTCGAGGCCGAGCCGGTTCATACCGGTGTCGAGTTGCAGGCCGAAAGGTTGGTCGGGCAGCGTTTCGAAATGGCGGTTGATCTGATCGACGGAGTTCAGGATCGGCGTCAGGTTCAGGTCGGCGATGATGTCCGTATCGCCGCGCATATGGCCGGTCAGGACGCGGATCTGCGCCTTGTCGCCCACAGCGGCGCGCAGTGCCGCGCCTTCCTCGGACATAGCGACGTAGAAGGTGCGCACGCCCTGCTTGGCCAGCGCTTTCGCCACGCGCTCGGTCCCCAAGCCGTAGGCGTCGGCCTTGATGACGGCGGCGGTCTCGCATCCGGTCAAGGCATTCAGGGCCCGCCAATTGGCGGCGATGGCGGCAAGGTCGATGGTCAGGTGTCCGGTGCTCATGGGCGGTCTTTTGACAGGCAGGACGCGTTGCGGCAAGGGGCGTGGTGTGGCCTTGGCAAGCAAGGCCAGCCTCCGGCGGGAGTTTATCCGGCCAGATGAAAGCGGATCAGTCCGGCGTGACGAGGCGGAAGGTCTGCATTTCGTCAGGTGTCAGCAAATAGATTTCGTCTGGCGGGGTCGCGAGGGCCTGGCGCATGATCAGCGGGTCGATGCCCATGTCGTCCAGGTATTCCATCACCTCACCCTGTCCGCGCTGGATGTCGGCGACGGCCATGAAAGCGGGCAGGGCGGTATTTTCGCCGAAATAGTGCTGGTGAACGCCCACGAGGGCGTCGTCGGCCACGACACGCGTGCTGCCGGCGGCCAGCAGGTAGGGGCAGGCGGACAGGCAGATGTCGGTGGCCGTCATGCGGGTGGCGACGCCAAGGTCGCGCAAGCTGCGCCCCATCGTCAGCGCATCCTGCACCGACCCGCCGGGCGAGTTGAGGAAGACCTGTGTCGGGGCCGGGTCCACCGTCGTGAGGAATTCCGTCAGGCGATCCGCGTCGCCGGGCGCGATCTGCCCGGTGAGGGTGATCGTCGGCTCCCCCTCCCAGACGGTGTCGACGAAATCGAGGCGGGACGGCATGTCCGTCGTGGTGGGGATCGGGCGCGTGCCGGGACGCGCCGGGCGCGGATCGATTCGGCCCGGCTGATAGCGACGGGTCTGGTCGCCGGGATCAGGCGGCTGCGTGAGCGCCGGGGCGTTCGAGGGAAAGTCCATCTGCGGGATCACCCGCAGCAGGTCCGACCCCAGCAGGACCGCGGCGAACACCAGCTGCAGGCCGAAGATCCAGCGGAGCATGCGGCCTGCAGGCCAGCGGGTGGCGGTGGTTTGGGTCATTCCGCGGCCGTCTTGTCCTGAATGCGGGTGATCCTGGTCTCGGTCCGCTCCAGGGACGTGTCCATCTCTCGCACGGCGTTGATGGCGGCGCGCAGTTCCGACAGCGTCATGGAATCCTCGGTCGCCGTGCCGTCGCGTCCGGCCCGGATCGCGGCCTGCGTCACGGCGAGAATCAGCACGAGCACCGCCGGCAGCAGGTCGATGGCGATGGCCCCGGCCCAGGACGGGATGAAGTTGCCCGCATAGAGGATCACCGCATCCGCGGATGAAATGGGGGTGTAGCTGATATCGGCGGGGGGCGTCATCGCCAGCACGTCCTGTGCCGCGGCCTGCAGGGTCTCGGCCCGTTGCCGCAGGACGGTCAGCACCGATTCGATGGTGGCCTGCTGTCCGGCGCGGGTGTCGCTGTCCGACCCGTCGAGGCTGGGCAAAACCACCGCATCCGCCAGATCGGTCGCGGCGCGGTTGACGAGAGGTGCGACGGAGAGTTGCCGCAACTGCGTGATGACATTGGCAAGCCGCACCGCCTCTTCGCTGAAGGGGACGGATCGCGCCTCGACAGGGCCCTGATCAACCGTGAGGGCGCGCATCCGCGACAGCGACGCATTGCCTTCCACGAAGGCCTGTTCGACCAGAGGCTGCTGTGCCGTGATCTGCGCCTCGAGTGTGGCCAGTTCGTCGGATTTCTGCCGCAGCAGGCGAAAGACGGCGCCCTGACCGGCAAAGCCCGACAACTGGCCCGTCGCCTCCTGTTCGCTCAGGTCGTCGAAGGACAGGCGCACGCGGGCGACGTCACGGGCCAGGCTTTGCGCCGACTGGGTGATCTCATCGCTGCGTTCCAGCGCTGTCTGGTACTGCTGCACCGTCTCGGCCAGATGCTGTTCGACGGCGGCGGCCCCTGCAAGTGCTGCGGCGTTCAGCCAGGATGACATGGCGATGATGGCGAGGCTGCCGAGGATCATCGACAGGCCCAGGCCGATCCGCGACGCCGCCGTCTGCACCGCGGGCAGAAGGCGCATCATGTAGGACCAGAAGACGAAGATGGCGACGGACACCGCCACGGAATAGGCGAGTGCCGCGAAGACCGACAGCGCGCCGTTGTCATCCAGCAGCGACGAGACGCCGAGGTAGGTATAGATGCCCGAGGCGACCGCCAGCACGCCGAGCGCCGTGCCTGTGATGTTTTCCAGCCAGCTGACATGGGTCTCGAGGTCGCGGGCGTTGCGGATGTTGCGGGACTCGGTCCGGGTCAGGCGGGCATCGTCGATCATGGCAAATCCTTTTGCGCGGTTCGCTGCAACGTAGGCGGTGACAGCCCCGTTGCAAATGTGCGTCCGCTGCAACAGCGCGTGACCACGAAATCGCCAGATGAAGAATAGGCGACGAAACTGCAAATACCGCGGGCCGACCGGCCCATCGGCAGCGGCTGGCTGTCGGGCTCCCTCGCGCTGCCGGCCGGGGCCGCCGGCTGGTCCTGATCGGCTGGTTTCCCGACACCTCCACCTATCCGCAACTGACTTTCGTCCATGACAGCGGTGCCGTTACCCGCGCGTAAGGCTCAGAAGCCGCCGTCGCCGCCACCATCCTGCTGCCAAGGCTTCACGAGGTTGCCGAAGCGGGTGAAACGGCCCTCGAACGACAGTTCCACGGTGCCGATGGGACCATGACGCTGCTTGCCGATCACGACCTCGGCCTTGCCGCGCAGGCGTTCCATCTCTTCCTGCCAGATCGCGATCTTGTCCATCTCGTGGTCGCCGGGCTTTTCGCGTTCCTTGTAGTATTCCTCGCGGAACACGAACATCACGACGTCGGCGTCCTGCTCGATCGATCCGGATTCGCGCAGGTCGGACAACTGCGGGCGCTTGTCCTCGCGGTTCTCGACCTGACGCGACAGCTGCGACAGGGCAATGACCGGGATCATCAGTTCCTTGGCGATGGCCTTCAGGCCCATCGTGATTTCCGAAATCTCGTTCACGCGGTTTTCCGACCGCCCGGTGCCGCGGACCAGCTGCAAATAGTCCACGACCAGCACGTCAAGGCCATGCGTCCGCTTCAGCCGCCGGGCGCGGGCGGCGAGTTGTGAAATCGGCAGCGCGGGCGTGTCGTCGATGAACAGCGGGCAGGATTCAAGCTGCTTGGCGGCATCGACGAAGCGGCGGAATTCCACCTCCGTCATGTCGCCGCGCCGGATCTGTTCGGACGGCACCTCTGCCGCTTCGGACAGGATGCGGGCGGCCAGCTGTTCGGCGGACATCTCCAGCGAATAGAAGCCGACGACACCGCCGTTCACGGCACCTTCGGTGCCGTCCTGCCGGGTGCCCTTCTTGTATGCCTTGGCGATGTTGTAGGCGATGTTCGTCGCAAGCGAGGTCTTGCCCATCGACGGGCGGCCCGCAAGGATCAGCAGGTCCGACTTGTGCAGACCGCCGAGTTTCTTGTCGAGGTCGATGAGGCCCGTGGACACGCCCGACAACCCGCCGTCGCGCTGATAGGCGGCATTGGCCACGTTCACGGCATCGGTGACGGCGCGCAGGAACGACTGGAACCCGGATTCGGACGTGCCGCTTTCAGCCAGGGCATAAAGCGCCTGTTCCGCCTCGACGATCTGGTCCTTGGGCTCAGAGGCCACGTCGACCTTGGACGCCTTGGCGGAGATGGTCTGGCCTACCTGAATGAGCTGACGCCGGATCGCGAGGTCGTAGATCATCTGCGCGTAGTCGCGCGCCGCAAAGGCCGAGGTGGCACTGGCTGCCAGACGGACGAGATAGGCCCCGCCGCCAAGTTCCTGCAGACCCTCGTCATCCTCCATGTAGGATTTCAGGGTGACGGGGCTGGCCAGCGCGTTCTTGGACAGGCGGGCGGCGGCGCAGTCGAAGATCCGGGCGTGGACGGGATCGTAGAAATGCTGTGGCCCGACGATCGAGGCGATGCGGTCGAAGATGTCGTTGTTGGTCAGGATCGCGCCCAGCAATTGCTGTTCGGCCTCGATCGAGTGCGGCATGGTGTCGGCACTGGCCTCGGCCGTGCCGGTGGCATTGAAGATGCTGATCTCGTTCATGCTGTCCCTGTCCCGCTGGGTCGATTGCCGTGCCACCGCACGGTGTGTCGTCGGTCATAGACCACTGCGCGCGCGGACCCAAATTGTATAACCTGTGGATAAACGGTGCTGAGACAGCCTAGCATAGGATGCGGTGGCCCGCCACCGGACGGCCCCCAGATATCGCGGTTCGCCCCGGCAGGTTTTTGCCTTTGCCTGATCCGGTGTCTGAACGGCGACTAGACCATCACGCCGGGGGTCCAGCCTGTCGGATTGCGCAGATAGGCTTCGACCGCGTCCAGCGTCTGCCTGTCAAAACTTTCGCGCGCCCGGGCCACGTCCAGCACGTCCCACCAGGTGCACAGGTGCAGCAGTTGCACGCCATGCTCCTCGAGCCGCGCCTCGACCCCCTCGAAGATGCCGTAAAAGAAGATCACGGCGGTGGCGCCACAGGTCGCCCCCGTCTCGCGGATCGCATCGACGAAGGACAGCTTGGACCCGCCGTCAGTCGTCAGGTCCTCGACCAGCAGCACGCGCTGGCCTTCGGTCATCACGCCCTCGATACGGGCATTGCGGCCGTAGCCTTTGGGTTTCTTGCGCACGTAGGTCATCGGCAGCGCCATGCGTTCCGCAACCAGCGCCGCAAAGGGGATGCCTGCGGTCTCGCCGCCGGCGATGTTGTCGAACGCCTCGAACCCCGCCTCGCGCATGACCGTTACGGTCAGGAAATCCATCAATGTGGCCCGGATGCGCGGGTAGGAGATCAGCTTGCGGCAATCGACATAGGTGGGGGCCTGCTTGCCGCTGGCATGGGTGAAGGGCGTCGTGGTGTTGAAATCGACGGCCCCGATCTCCAAGAGCATGCCAGCGGTCAGGCGAGCGATTTCGTCCTTGGCGGGATAGCCGGTGGGAATCATGGCGAAGCCTTTCGTTGGGGGGGCGCGATAACGTGAAAGCAGGTTTCAGGCGATCCGCCAATGCAGGGGAAATCCGGGGTCGAAGACCGTCACCGGACCATCATCGGTCTCGATCTGGGCGGGGTAGGTGACGGGGTCGCCCTTCACCAGCCGGATCGTCGCCGTGTTGGGCGGCAATCGGTAAAAGGCCGGACCGTTCAGCGAGGCGAAGGATTCGAGCTGGCGCAACGCACCCGTCGCCTCGAAGACCTCGGCCAGGCAGGACATCGTGTTGGGCGCGCTGAAGATGCCGGCACAGCCGCAGGCCTGCAACTTGCCCGCGTCCGTGTGCGGTGCGGAATCGGTGCCCAGAAAGAACCGCTTGTCCCCAGAAACTGCCGCCTGCACCAGCGCCACGCGATGCGTCTCGCGCTTGGCCACCGGCAGGCAATAGAAATGCGGCCGGATGCCACCGGCAAGGATATGATTACGGTTGATGATCAGATGATGGGTCGTGATCGTGGCGGCAAGGTTCCGCGCCGTGTCACGGACGTAGTCCACGGCATCCTGCGTCGTCACATGCTCCATCACGATGCGTAGGTCCGGGTTCTTCTTGCGCATCGGTTTCAGGATGCGGTCGATGAAGACCGCCTCGCGGTCGAAGATGTCGACGCCGGGGTCCGTCACCTCGCCGTGCACGCACAGCGGCAGGCCGATCTCGGCCATGCGGTCCAGCACCGGGCGCACCTTGTCGAAGTCGCGTACACCGCTGGCGGAATTGGTCGTGGCCCCGGCTGGATACAGCTTGACCGCTGCAATCACACCAGCCGCATGGGCGGCGGCCACGTCGTCGGGGTCCGTCTCCTCGGTCAGGTAAAGCGTCATCAGCGGGGTGAAATCGGCACCTGCCGGGATCGCGGCCATGATCCGGTCGCGGTAAGCCGCCGCGTCGGCACCGGTGACGACCGGTGGCACGAGGTTCGGCATCACGATGGCGCGGGCAAAGTGCCGCGTCGTTTCCGGCAGGACGGCGCGCAGCATGGCACCGTCGCGCAGATGCAGGTGCCAGTCGTCGGGCCGGCGCAGGGTCAGGTCGGTGATGTTCTGATCAGGCATGAGATGCCTGTACACGCAAGCCCGACCGCTGACCAGATGCGGTGCCTAGCTGGCGGCCGCATCTTTCGCGCGAAAGTCCGGCACGGCTTCGTCCATCTCTTGCAGCTGCTTCACGTAATACGGGTCGGGACCGTCGCGCAGCAGGAAACGGCAAAGCTGGGCGGCCAGCTGCGGATGTCCGGCGACCCTGGCGCGTTTCACGAGGTTCTTCTGGTAGGGACCGAAGGACTTGCGCCTGGCCAGGGCCCGGATGAACCGCTGCGGCGACAGGGTGCCGGCCATCGCATCGCGGATCATTTCGTCCAGACCGCCCAGACTGTCGAACATCGTGTCCAGTCGCCCCGTCATGCCGCTGATCCGCAGCATCTGCACGTTGGGTTTCGTGAACAGGGCCGCATGCATCGCGTCGAATCGCTGCTGCGGGCTGAACACGATCCAGACCTGTGCTGCGGCATCGATCATGTCGGGCGCATAGCCGAAGCGATCGGTGAAGTTCAGCCGCCGCTGGGCGGTGAACCGGTTGTCCCAGCCCGCGATGGCCGGATCGAGCGTCGCCTGCGGCCGTAAGGCCAGCACGCGACTGCCGGGGGCCGCCACACTGTACGCGGCGGCAGCGTATCCGCCCGATTGCGCGCCGTAGAACAGCACGTCCTCGAAATCCTCGAAGAACCCGTCGTCGATCAGCCGGTCCATATGGCGATAGATCGCGGGGTCCCGGAACCAGCTTTCGTCGCGGCTGATGATTGCCAGATGCGACCAGCCTTCGCGCCGCGCAAAGGCGAATCCGCGTGGTGCCGCGTCCGGCAGGCCTTGCACCTCGACCGCATTTTCGAATGTCACCAGCAGCTTCGGGCCGGCATCCAGGAACGCCGCCACGTGGGCGCGCCCAAGCGGGGTAAAGGACCCATGTTCCTCCACCAGTTCATCAAGAGCGGCAAACCAGTCGGCCGTCTCCAGCCCCCGGAGTTCCGTCTTGAAGCTGAGGGCATGGTCCGTCATGTCGGCTCTCCTGTCACGGCGTGATCGTATCCGTCGCTCACCAGACCCTGCGCCGTCATTGCGGCAGAATTGGGCAAGTGTCGGGTCGGTTTTGCGATGGTGGCCCGCCGCCACCTGCGCCGAAAGGCTACGACCTTCGGCGCAGTCCCGCAATGCACCGCTTGACGCGGGCCGCCTGCGGTGCAGGTTGAACGCCACGGGGACGGCAAGGGGACCACAGGATGTTCGACAGCATCGACGACGTGCAGACGGCGCTGGCGGCAGAACGCTACATCTGCCCGCGCCCGCTGGCGACCGTTGTCTTTCTCGCGCTGAAGCTGGGCCGCCCGCTCTTTCTGGAAGGCGAGGCGGGCACCGGCAAGACCGAGATTGCCAAGGCCCTCTCCGCGGCACTGGGCCGCCGCCTGATCCGCCTGCAATGCTACGAGGGGCTGGATGCGGCCTCTGCCGTCTACGAGTGGAACTTCGCCGAGCAGATGATCGCGATCCGCACCGCCGAGGCCACCGGCGGCACCGATCGCAACGCCTTGAAAGCCGAATTGTTCACCGAAGAGTATCTGATCGAGCGACCGCTCCTGCAGGCGATGCGCCCGCAACCGGGCGGCGCGCCGGTCCTGCTGATCGACGAAGTCGACCGCACCGACGCCCCATTCGAGGCGTTCCTCCTCGAAGCCCTCTCGGATTTTCAGGTCACGATCCCCGAACTCGGCACGATCAAGGCCCCCGTGCCGCCCATCGTGATCCTGACCTCGAACCGCACGCGCGAGGTCCATGACGCGTTGAAGCGCCGCTGCCTCTACCACTGGGTCGACTACCCCGATTTCGACCGCGAACTCGACATCCTAAACGCCCGCGCACCGGAAGCCGCCGAAACGCTCAGCCGCGAGGTCGTGGCCTTCGTCCAGCGCCTGCGGACCGAGGACCTGTTCAAGAAGCCGGGCGTCGCCGAAACCATCGACTGGGCGAGATGCCTGCTCGCCCTCGACGTGATCGACCTGTCGCCGGCAGTCATCGCTGACACACTGGGTGCGATCCTGAAGTATCAGGACGACATCCAGAAGATTGAAGGTGCCAAGGCCAAGAAGATCCTGGAGGACGTGCGCGCCGCGATCCCCGCATGATCTTTCATCCGAATGAAAATATGTCACGGGGGTCCGGGGGTGTGAAACCCCCGGTCGACGCCGGATGGTAGAACTGGCGGACCTCGAACTCCCCGACAATCCGAAACTCGCCAGCAACATCGCCCATTTTGCCCGCGCCCTGCGCCGTGCAGGACTGCCGATCGGACCGGGCCGCGTCGTCGACGCGATCCGCGCGGTCGAGGCTGCGGGATTCACCGAACGCCGCGACTTCTACTGGACCCTGCACGCCTGCTTCGTGTCCAAGCACGAGGAATCGACCGTCTTTGCGCAGCTCTTCCGGCTCTACTGGCGCGACCCGCGCTACCTTGAACAAATGATGTCATTCATGTCGCCGATGGTGCGCGGCGCGGCCGAGGAACGCACCGCGCAGGCGGCCGAGAAACGCGCCGCCGAGGCGCTGCTGGACGGGCAAGAGCGTGATACGCCGGAACAGGAAGAGGCGAAAGAGGACGAGATGGTCCTCGACATCGACGCCAGCCAGACGATTTCAGCGCAGGAACGCCTGCGGACCCTCGATTTCGAACAGATGAGCCTATCCGAGATGCACGAAGCCCGCCGCATCCTTGCGGGTCTGTCGCTGCCCGTCAAACCGCTGCGCTCGCGGCGCACGCAGGGCCTGCCCGGACGCATTCCCGATTGGCGCGGCACGCAGCGGGGTGCCATGCGCCGGGGCGGAGAGATCATCGACTTCTCCACCAAACGCCGTCGCATCCGCTATCCGAACCTCGTCGTGCTCTGCGACATCTCGGGGTCCATGTCGCAGTATTCCCGCGCCGTGCTGCACTTCGTCCACGGGGTCGCCAACCGGCGGGGGCAGGATTGGGCGCAGGTCCATGCCTTCACCTTCGGCACCCGGCTGACCAACATCACCCGCCATCTGCGCACGCGCGACGTCGATGCGGCGCTGAAGGCGGCGGGGGCCGAGGCGCAGGACTGGGAAGGCGGCACCCGCATCGCCGCCTGCCTGCACGACTTCAACCGCGACTGGTCGCGCCGCGTCATGGGGCAGGGGGCTGTCGTGCTGTTGATCACCGACGGCCTCGACCGCGATCCGACCGCCGATCTGGGGCGCGAGATGCAGCGCCTGTCGCTCAGCGCGCGCCAGCTCATCTGGCTCAACCCCCTGTTGCGCTGGGACGGTTTCGCACCCAGGGCCCGCGGGATCGCTGCCATGCTGCCGCATGTCACCAGCCTGCGCGCGGGTCACAACATCGCCTCTCTGCAAGGGCTTGCCGACGCGCTCTCGCGGCCCGAAGATGCCGGAGAGAAGACTCGCCTGATGGACGTGATGCGGGAAGCTGCCCCCGACCCGGATGCCAACCGCTTTGCCTTCACGCGCGCCGCCAACACCCAGACCTGAGGCCCGCTATGCCAGATCACCTGCTGCAAACCGCTCTCGACTGGCACCGAGCCGGCCAGTCCGTCGCCGTGGCCACGGTGATCGAAACCTGGGGCTCTGCCCCGCGCGGCACCGGATCGCTGCTGATCATCGATGGCGACGGGCGGATGGAAGGCTCCGTGTCCGGCGGTTGCGTCGAAGGTGCCGTCATCATGGAGGCGCTGGACGCGATCCCGACCGGTGCCGCGCGGCTGCTGGACTACGGCGTCAGCGACGACGAGGCCTTTGCCGTCGGCCTCGCCTGCGGTGGCCGCATCCGCGTGTTGGTCGAGCCCGTCGGCGGGGCGATGCCGGTGGCCCTGCTGGAACGGCTGGTTGCCGCCATCGCCGAAAAGGAGCCTGTCGCCTACGTGATCGACCTGTCGTCCCAGGCGCGCCGGCTGGCGGATCGCGCCGCCTATCCCGACCGCTTCCGGCTTGATAGATCCGGGCTTAAGGAGGACGGCCACACCTTCGTCGCGATCCACAACCCGCCGCTGCGGATGATCGTGGTGGGGGCCGTCCACATCGCGCAGGCGCTTCTGCCGATGGCCCGTGCCTGCGGCTTCGATCCCGTCCTGATCGACCCGCGCGGGGCATTTGGATCGACAGAGCGTTTCCCGGGCGAGGCAATCGTCGAAGATTGGCCCGACGCCGCCATGACGGCGCTCGCCCCCGACACCCGCACTGCCGTCGTGACCCTGACCCATGACCCGAAACTTGACGATCCGGCGATCACGCAGACCTTGAAATCCCGCGCCTTCTACCTCGGCTGCCTCGGCTCCACCCGCACCCACGCCAAGCGCGTCGCGCGGCTGGAGGAAGCCGGGTTTGCGCCCGAGGACATCGCCCGCATCCATGCCCCCGTCGGCCTCGATCTTGGCGGCCGCGCTCCGGCAGAGATCGCCGTCAGCATCATGGCGCAGATCATCGCCACCCTGCGGCAGGTGACATGAGGTTCGGCCCGGTCCCGCTGGCCGACGCGCTGGGCGGCATCCTCGCCCACCGCGAAGTGGTGGCCGACGGCACCCTGCCGAAAGGTCACATCCTGACCGCACCCGACATCGACAGCCTTGCGGCGGTGGGTCTGGCAGAGGTGACCATCGCGCGCCTCGACCCGCCGGACGTGGACGAGGATGCCGCCGCCGCGTCGCTGGCGCGCGCGCTGATCGGCATCGTGCCCGGCCTGCGACTGAGTGTCGCCGCGACGGGCCGAGTCAACGTGATCGCCGATGGGCCGGGCCTTGCGGCGCTGGATGTCGCGGCACTGCACGCGGTCAACCGGGTCGATCCGATGATCACGGTCGCGACCGTGCCGGACCTGCACCGGATGGACGCGGGCGGCCTTGTGGCGACCATCAAGATCATCGCCTACGCCGTGCCGCGGGCGCACCTCGATGCCGCATGTGTCGCCGGGGCTCGCGCAATTGCGTTGCATCGCCCGGTGATCGACGGCGTGGCCCTGATCGAGACGCGGATTGGCCGCGACCTCGGCGACAAGGGGATGCGGTCGCTGCAGACCCGTCTCGACCGTCTGGGGGTCGGTTTTGCCGGCCGCATCATGGTGAGCCACGACTCGCAAGCCATTGCCGAAGCACTTAAAACCTCGGATGCGCCGCTGGTCTGCATCCTGACCGGCTCTGCCACCTCGGACCTGCACGACACGGCGCCAGAGGGGTTGCGGCAGGCCGGTGGGACGGTTGCCCACTTCGGGATGCCCGTCGATCCGGGCAACCTTCTGTTTCTGGGCGATCTGGACGGCCGCCCGGTGATCGGCCTGCCGGGCTGTGCCCGTTCACCCGCGCTGAACGGGGCCGACTGGGTGCTGGAGCGGCTGCTGTGCGGCGTGGCCGTGACGCCGGATGACATCTGCGCGATGGGGGTAGGCGGTTTGCTGAAGGAAATTCCGACCCGTCCGCGCCCCCGCCGTCAGGACGATTGACGCGCTGCAGCGCGTCGACCGTGCATCTGCGGCGGAACTCTCTCCTTCCCAGTCGAACTTGCGCGTGATTAACTTCCTTCAAATCAGGGCATTCCGGGGAGGAAGACG
>NZ_JBMERN010000108.1:0-12669 GCF_049310965.1 Loktanella sp. DJP18
GCTGTCGCTTCCTTTGTATTGGGGAGGCTTTGGTCCGGCTTGGAGGTTACAATCGCATCTAGGCAGAGAACTTATGCTGAGTTTTTGCGTGGCTGCCCTCACTACTCCGAGTTGCGCGCCGGTCCTGTCGGGTTTACCCAGCCCTTTCTGGAAAAGTTAAGGCATGTAAGCGCCGAAATTCAAATTATAGGTTCACACCGGACGTGCCAGCTTATGAATGAGTATCTCCACACTTTGGGATACCTCATGGGTGTCAGCTTAAGTCTACCGCTTAACGACCCTGCTTATCTGGAACCTGAAGGTGCCGCGGAGGAGCTATATAACAAGCTGTTGGAGCAGATGCGTGCAGATACGCTTGGTTGGACAGCATTCGGCTTGTGGGAGAGATTGCATATGTATCGACGGAGAATCAGTAAATGAACTGCCATTTTTACTATAAATTTTAGGAGCTTCGGCAGATGATACAACAAGACGACTACGACGCCATCGTGGACCTGAACGACCTCTACCCCGGGGTAGGCACCTTTAAATTCGGCAACAACAAGGCCGAATGTCAGGCGCAGATCGAGCTTGTCCGCAAGGGTCTGAAGTCTGCGAATGTCGCGCCCTGGCGCGATCTGAAGGACGACCCGGATGCCATGCCGGTCGTCGGGCGCTGCGATATCGCGGCAAACTGGGGTGGATCTCCGGCGCTGGTCGTCCGCACGACCCGCGTCGAACATGTCCGCTTTTGCGATGTGACCGAGGAGATGGCGGAGGCCGAGAGCAGCACCTACACTTTGCAAGGCTGGCAAACCGCCAAGGAACACTGGTTCAAGCGCAACGGCGGCTGGTCCGACGATATGCCGCTCGTGTTCGAGTTCTTCGAACTGGTCGAGGATCTGGACGGGCGCAGCCTGTAGGACTACTGCCGCACCAGATTGACGTCGAACCCACCCGCGCTGACCGTGATCAGCGCCAAGGCCTGTGACCGATAGACGGCGGTCATGGCAAGGGACTTGAAGTTGAACGGCGACAGGTGCCCTTTGCCGGCGACCACGCGGTAGGACATCGTGCAGATCACGGTGTCGCCCTGCGTATCGATTGCCGTCGTGGCCAGCTGCACCACGCGGCGCCCGTCATACATCGCCATCGGGTTCGGACAGGTCTTGCCAAGGGCAAGGATGCCAAAGACCTCTGCCGTGGTCAGGGTCCCGACGGGTACCTGCGCTGGCACGGACAGCGCTGTCATGTCGTCGGTCGGTGAAACGGTCACGGCACTGACCGTGTTGCCCTGCCGCGTGATCGCGATATCGCGGGTCTTGCTGCCACGGTTCTGGCCGACGTAGTCGACCGCAGTGCCGTTGGCGCGTGTCGTCGCCTCGAACGTGCCGTCGGCGACACCCAGCGGCGTGTTGTCGAGGCGGGAGAGGAGGTGCACGTCTTGGCCGCTGCCATCAAAGCCGAGCGTGCCGAGCTGCCGATTGCCAAGCATCATGGCATAAGTCTGAGATTGCGCCACGGCGGGCCCGGCAAGCAGAATGGCGAGGGCGGCGATCAAGGGAAGGCGAGTCATGGCGTGGTCCGGTTTCTCGGTTGCGTTGGCCCCGACATAATCCAAGACCTATGCGTATGCGATAACATTGCGCGCGACGAAGACGATATCCGCCCTTCAGTCGGTCGATCGATTGGCAGGCCGGGCCGCACCAGCCAGCAAAATCACTTCGAAGGTCACGCAGACCCGGTTCGTGTCCGTGGCCAGATCGCCCGCGACGGCTGGCCCGTCAAAGCCGACGGCCATCACGCCTTTGCCCGCGTCACCCGTCAGCAGCACCTCTGTCGCGAGGTCATCCAGTCCTGCCCGCCCCGAGAGCCGCGTGCCGATCAGGCTGCCCAAACCTTTGATTGCCGACACGGGGAAACCTGCGACGGCGGCGATCTTTCCCAAGGCATCGTCGATGATGACGTTGGGACTGATCGTGGCGAGAACCGCATTGGGAGCATCGACCGGCCCGGTGCGCGTCGGGCGAAACAGCGTGAACCCGGTTTCTGGATCGGGTGTGCTTTCCATCCGCGCCCCGTCCAGCACCCAGACATCGACGGGGTGATCGACAGCCAAGACCGTTGCTTCGGCCAGCAGATGCCCCGCATGGGGTGTCCCGGTCCGGTCCCACCACAGGCCGTGGACATGGGCGAAGCCTGCCCCATCGCGCCAGCCCAGATGCGCCCCGGCCAGCGTGATCGTGGCGTCGGCGAGCACTGTTTGCGCACCATACCACGCAACGTGGCTGTCATCAGGCGACGGCGCGGGGCGGACAAAGGTCAGCACCTTGACCTGCACGTCGCGCAGGTCGAACCATGCCCCCTTCCCCCCTGCCGCGTCGACCATCGCCTGCAACAGGGTCGATCCCGCTCGCAACGTTGCGCGCCTTCTGGTTGCCACGCAGGGTAGGGTCGTGATCCGCCTTGCCGCGATCGGACCGGGGTGAACCAGATGCCGTCCCTCAGACACCTGCAAGATCGCCTCTCGCGATCAATTCGGCGCGGATCAGCTTCTTGGTGATCTTGCCGTAACCGGATTTCGGCATTTCGTTCCAGAACACCACCGCCTTCGGCATCTTGTAGCGCGGCACACGGGCACGCAGCCAGTCCAGCAGCGTCGCCGGATCGGGTGCCGGCCCCCGCGCCACGCAGACGGCGACGCCGACTTCGCCCCAGGTCGGGTCCGGCATCCCCAGCACCGCACATTCGCTGATGTCGGGGTGCTCCAGTATCTTCTCCTCGATCTCTCGGGGGTAGATGTTTGATCCGCCCGAGATGTACATGTCCGACGCCCGGTCCGTCAGGAAGAGGAACCCTTCGGCATCCATGTGGCCCAGATCGCCGGTCAGAAACCATCCGTCGCGGAACGCCTTGGCATTGGCATCCGGGTTGTCGTGATAACCGGCAAAGACGGCGGGCCCGATGACCGCGACCTCGCCCGTCTCGCCGGTGGCGACCTCTTGCCCCTCGGCGTCCTGCACCTGCACCTGCATGCCCGTCCGGGCAAAGCCGCAGGTGCCGATCCGCATGACGGCATCGTCCACCGCATGATGCGCGGGCGGGAGCACCGTGATGTTGCCGGTGACCTCGCCCAGGCCGAAGTACTGCACCAGAACGGGTCCCAGCACATGCAGCGCGCGCACCTGATCGGCGCGGTACATCGGCGCGCCGGCGTAGATCACGTAACGCAGGGACGAGTGGTCATGAACGTGAACGGCGGGGTGTTCGACCAGCAGCTTCACGATGGTGGGCACCGTAAAGGCGTTGGTGACGCGCCAATGTGCCACCAGCCGCCAGACCTCCTCCGGGTCGAACTTCGTGCCACCCGGCAGGATCGTCTTTACCCCATGCGCCACCTGCGCCAACTGATGGATTCCCGCGCCATGCGACAGCGGTGCCACGACGATGGAGGCATCGTCAGGCCCCGTCCCCGGCATCAGATCGCAGAGGTGGTTGGTTACGACAAAGGCCATCTGCCCATGGGTCAACACCGCCGCCTTGGGCTTGCCCGTCGTGCCGGAGGTGAAGAAGAACCACGCCGGATCGTCGCGGTCCACCACGGCAGGGACGACCGTTGCATCTGCATGGTCCGCGACGAGCGTGTCGTAATCGTCATTGCCCGCGCCGCCGATGGTGACGGTGAAGGACGTGTCGCAGGCGGCGATGTGTGACGCGAACTCTGCCTCCGCCAGCAGCCCTTTCGCACCGGACGAGGCCGCCAGCCAGGCCACGTCCTCCGGCGTCTGGCGATAGTTGGCCGGCACCCAGACGCAGCCGAGTTTCCAGCAGGCAAAAGCCGCCTCGAACATCTGGTTGCAGTTGGCGGATTGCACCAGCAGGCGGTCGCCTTTCCGCATCCCGTAGCGGTCGCGGAGCGCAGCGGCAAAGGCAGTGGACCGCGCCTCCATTTCGGCCCATGTCCATGTCGCGTCACCCCAGACGAGGCCGATATCCTCTGGCTGCCGCCGGGCGGAGTCGGTCAGGAACTGCGACAGGTTCATCACGCGGGTCGACACGG
Source organism: Loktanella sp. DJP18 (assembly GCF_049310965.1). Classification (NCBI taxonomy): domain Bacteria; kingdom Pseudomonadati; phylum Pseudomonadota; class Alphaproteobacteria; order Rhodobacterales; family Roseobacteraceae; genus Loktanella; species Loktanella sp. DJP18. The sequence goes on from NZ_JBMERN010000108.1 coordinate 4,040, forward strand.
GCCGCATCACGCGACCCGTTCGAGGATCGAGGCATAGCTGGCGACGGCAGCCCCGCCCATGTTGAACACGCCCGCCAGTCGGGCATTTGGAATCTGCATTCCGCCAGCCTCATTCATCAGCTGCATCGCGGCCATGACGTGCATCGACACGCCGGTCGCCCCGATGGGGTGGCCCTTGGACTTCAGCCCGCCTGATGGATTCACTGGCAACCGCCCGTCCTTCGCGGTCCAGCCTTCGCGGATCGCGCGGCCGCCCTGCCCCGGTTCGGCCAGCCCCATCGCTTCGTATTCCAGCATTTCGGCCACGGTAAAGCAGTCGTGCGTTTCCACGAAGCTCAGGTCGTCGATCGACACGCCGGCCGCAGCATAGGCCTGACCCCAGGCGCGTCGCGCGCCGTCGAACCGGGTCATGTCGCGGCGCGACAGGGCCAGCGGTTCGTTCGTGTGGGTGCGGGCGCGGAAGCGGATCGCGCGGTGCAAGTCTGCCGCGACGTCGGGGGCCGCCAAGACCAGCGCCGCCGCGCCGTCGGACACAAGCGAACAGTCCGTGCGCCGCAATGGTCCAGCCACGAGCGGGTTCTTGTCCGACACGGTGTTGCAAAAGGCCACGTCGAAGTCGCGACGCATGTGGGCGAAGGGGTTCTGCATCCCGTTGGCATGGTTCTTGGCGGCGATCATCGCCAGTTCCTCGGACCGGTCACCGTAACGTTGGAAATAGTTGCCCGCGATCTGGCCGAACAACCCGGCGAACCCGCCGCCGACGCCCTGCTCCTCGCGCAGATAAGAGGCACCGAGCAGGATGTCACCGACCTCTGCCCCCGGTGTCGCCGTCATCTTTTCCGCCCCGACGACAAGAGCCACCTTGCCCCGACCGCTGGCGATGAAATCCATCGCGCCGTGAAGTGCCGCAGATCCTGTGGCGCAGGCGTTTTCGTAGCGGGTGGCAGGCACGCAGGACAGCGCGTCGTTGCCCATGCCGACCAGCGCACCCTGAAAATCCTGGGCTGAAAAGCCGTTGTTGAAGACACCGACGAAGATGCCGTCCACGTCCTCGGCCGACACGCCCGCATGATCCAGCGCCGGCCCCGTGACCTCGGCCATCAGCGCTTCGGTGTCGGGGGCATCGCTGCGGCCGAATGCGGTGTGGGCCCAGCCCACGATGTAGGGATCGGTCATGTCGTGTCCTCTCAAGCAGTCTGCAGCATGCGCCGCGCCAATCGTGTCTCGATGTCATGTGCCTCGCGCATCAGCAGCGCGGCCAGTTCCGCGTCGCGTGGCGGCTGCATGCGGCTGTCGATGGCTGCGATGGACAAGGCCCCCGCGACCGATCCGTCCGGTCGCCGCAAGGCTACGCCCACGCCCCAACTGCCGCCCACGATGCGACCAGGGTTCAGTGCGAACCCCCTTGCCCGCGTGGCCGCCACGTCGCTGCGCAGCAGATCAGCATCATAGGTCGGATAGTCCGTAGCCAACCGTGCGGCGTTGTCCGCCAGCACCACGTCGACCTCTGCATCCGTCAGTGCGCTGAGCATGGCAAGCGAGCCGGCACCGATGCCAAGGGGATGCTGCGCGCCCGTTTCAAGGGCGTGGGTGCGGATCGGGAACGCCCCCTCCTCTCGATGCAGGCAGACGGCAGCGGACCCGCGCCGCATGTTGACGAAGGCCGTATCGCCGCTGGCCCGCGCCAGACGCACTACCGCGTCCGCCGCGATCTCCAGCAGGCCATGCCGCGGCGTCGCCAGCGTGCCAAGGACGTAGGCCTCTTCGCCCAAATGATAAAGGCGCGTTCTCGGATCCTGTTCGACCAGTCCGCCCCGAATCAGCGCCAGCATCAGGCGGCGTACCGTCGGCTTGCCCAGACCGGATGCGACAATCAGATCCGACAGCGCCAATCCACGCCCGCCTGCACGGCCGGCAATCTGCAACAGGGTCAGCGCCCGGTCCACGGCCTGACTGCCGCTGACCGGAGACATATCGGCCGAATCGTTCACAATATGGACCACCTTGCCACAAGACCCTTTTGCATGGCCGAATTCTCTCTCAAGACCTGCTCATTTCTTGGGGTAAATCAAGAAATATCTTGCCCGCGTCACCGTTCTCTGTTCCACATTGTAGACATTCGAGGGAGGAGTAACCATGAAGATGATCACAAAGGCCACGCTTGCCGCTTTGTTCGCCACCACCGTTCTGTCCGGTGCGGCCCATGCCGAAACGCTGCGCCTGTCGCACAACACCGGCGACACCACGACCTGGCAGAAGGGGGCCGACCGCTTTGCAGAACTGGTCGCCGAAAAGACCGACGGTGCCTACGACATCCGTGTGTTTCCCAACGCGCAGCTTTCGGGCGGCGACCAGATGAAGCAGGCCGAAATGGTCGGCCGTGGTGCGCTGGACCTTGTGGTGACATCGGCGATCAACGTGACGCCGCTGGTGCCGGAAATGGCCGTCTTCTCGCTTCCCTATCTGTACGCCGACTATGCACAGGTCGATGCCACGACCCAAGGCGAACCCGCCAAGCTGCTGGAGGATATCCTGCGCGAGAAGGGCATCGAGGTTCTGGCCTGGGGCGAGAACGGTTTCCGCGAAGTCACCAACAACGTCCGCCCGATCACCTCGCCCGACGACATGAAGGGCCTGAACATGCGCGTCGCAGGGCCGATGTATATCGACGTGATGAACGCCCTCGGTGCCAACCCCCAGCAGATGCAATGGGGCGAGACGATGACCGCCTTGCAACAGGGGGTCGTCGACGGGCAGGAAAACCCGATCGGAGCAGTGATCATCCCGCAGCAGGTCTTCGAAGTGCAGAAATACCTGACGACCTGGCATTATTCCTACGATCCGATCTTCCTTGGTGTATCGACCCAGGTCTGGGAAGGTCTGGACGCCGGGACGCAAGAGCAGATGCGCGAAGCCGCCAGCGAAGCGATGGAATATCAGCGCCAGATCACGCGCGAAGGCACCGCCGAAGGCGTCGCCTTTTTGCGTGAGAAGGGGATGGAGGTCTATGAGCCCTCCGAGGATGAACTTGCCGCTTTCCGTGCGGCGACGCAGCCCGCCTTCGACACCTGGGCCGACAAGGTCGGACCAGAAATTGTCGGCAGTTTTCAGGACGCCATTGCCGCGACCCCGGCGAATTGACGAACTGGCGCGGTCCGGACACCGGGCCGCGCCGATCCGGGGAGGAAGACAGCCATGCGCTTTGTGCTGCAGGAATTCGAGAAGATCGTCTGCGCCGTGCTGTTCATCGGCATGACGCTGATCGGCTTTACCAATGTCGTGGTGCGCTACGCCACCCACTATTCCTTTGCGTCATCCGAAGAGGTTCTGACCAACGGTTTTCTGGTGCTGACCGTCTTCGGGGCTGCCATTGCCGCCCGGCGGGGCGAACATCTGGCGGTGACGCTGGTGCAGGACGCCCTGCCCCGACGTGCGGCGCAGGTGGTCTTTGGCCTGTCCGTCCTCCTGTCGGTGCTGCTCCTCGGGGCGTCGGCCTGGTTTTCATGGGTCACAATGATGAACCAGATCGACAGCGGCATCCGCAGCTACGCGCTTGGCTTGCCCGCCTGGTGGTATCAGATCGGGCTGCCCTTCGGATTTGCGCTGATCATTATCCGTTATTTGCAACATGCGGCCGAGACATGGCGCGCGCCCCGCGCAGAGCCACAGGCGACCCCCGGTGTCTGACATCCTCGGGATGGGTGCCGGCACCCAGATGATCGTCGCCTTCTTTCTGCTGATGGCGCTGCGCGTGCCGGTGGCCTTTGCGCTTGGTCTGTCGGCGATGTTCGCCATGTGGCAGATCGGTTTCGGCTTTGAACTCGCAGGCGACCTGATCGCCACCGGGATCGCCAAGTATGCGTTGCTTGCGATCCCCTTTTTTATCCTTGCCGGCACCCTGATGGGCACATTGGGCATTGCAGAGCGGATGATCCGTTTCTTCCGTGTCCTGATCGGAAACCTGCCCGGCGGCATGGGCGTGGTCGGCACCGTCGTCTGCCTGTTCTGGGGAGCCGTCTCCGGCTCTGGCCCCGCGTCCGTCGCCGCAATCGGGCCGATGATCATCAAGGGCATGCAAGAGGACGGCTATCCGCGCGCTGCCGCGGCAGCCCTCGTCTGCACCGGGGCCGCGTTTTCCATCGTCATCCCGCCCTCCATTGGCCTCGTGATTTACGGCGTCATCGCGGAAACATCGATCTCGGCGCTATTCACCGCCGCGATCGTGCCCGGCCTGTTCATGGGCCTGCTCATGCTGATCGTCCTGCCCTTCATCAAGCCACGCGGCCGCGAGGGGCTTGACCGCCTCGCCCCTACACCCGCAAGCGATGGTTATTGGCGCGATCTGGGTCGCACCTTTCGCGGCTCTTTCTGGGGTCTGATGACCCCCGTCGTGATCCTTGGCGGTATCTATTCCGGCATCTTCACCCCGACAGAAGCGGCACTGGTCGCCACGGTCTATGCAATCGCCGTGGGTGCCTTCGCATACCGCACGCTGACGGTGCGCACGCTCTACGACGCTTTGACCGAGGCGGCAGCTTCGTCTGCGGTGGTCATGCTGGTCGTGGCCTATGCCAGCCTTTTCGGGTGGGTCGTCACGGTCGAGGATCTGGTTGGCCAGTACTCCGGCCAGTTGCTGGGGCTGTCTGACAATGGCGCAGTGATCCTGATGGTCATCATGCTGATCCTGTTGATCGCGGGCATGTTCATGGACCCGGTGACGGTCATGTTCATCTCTCTGCCGATCTTCATGCCGGTGGTGCGCGAACTGGGCTGGGACCCGGTCTGGTTCGGCGTGCTGGTCATGGTGAACCTCGCCATCGGTTTGATCACGCCGCCCGTCGGCATCAACCTTTACGTCGCGGCCAACATCACCCGCCTGCCGCTGGAACGCATCGCACGCGCGGCGCTGCCCTTTCTGGCCGTCAGCCTCATCGGCCTTGCCATCGTGGCGGCGGTCCCCGCCCTGTCCCTGTTCCTGCCGGAGATGCTGAAATGATCGACACCGTCGCCCTGATCACCGGTGCCGCTCGCGGCATCGGACTTGCCACAGCGACCCTGTTTCACGCCGAAGGCCGCCGCGTCGTGCTGCTGGACCGTGACGCGGACGCACTCTCGGCCGCTGTGGCCAACTTGCCCGGCGCACTGGGCGTCACCTGCGACGTGTCGATCCAGCAAGACGTCGCGCAGGCGCTGGCCGAAATCGAACAGACCTGCGGCAGGCTCGATATACTGGTGAACAACGCCGGCGTAGCGGATTTCGGGCCGCTGGCCGACACCGATTTTGCCCGGTGGCGTCGCGTGATGGACACGAACCTCGACGGCGTTTTCCTGATGTCGCAAGCCTGCCTGCCGCTTCTTGCGAAACGGGGCGGTGCCATCGTGAACATCGCCTCGATCTCGGGCCTGCGGGCGTCGACCCTGCGGATCGCCTACGGCACGTCCAAGGCTGCCGTCATTCACCTCACGAAACAACAGGCGGCGGAACTGGGCGAAGTCGGCATCCGCGTGAACTGCGTCTGCCCCGGCCCGGTCAATACCAAATTGGCACTTGCCGTCCATTCGCCGGCAATTCGCGCCGCCTACCATGACGCGATCCCCTTGAACCGATACGGCACAGAACGAGAGATCGCCGAGGCGATCTGCTTTCTTGCCAGCGACAAGGCGAGCTACGTGACGGGCCAAATTCTGGCCGCAGACGGCGGATTCGAATCGACCGGCGTAGGACTGCCCGCCCTGCGGACCTGATGACTGCCAAATCTTTGCGGATCATGGCCCATATCTTGGTCCCTGCGCACAGTAACGCGGGCGATAGGCGAAGGCCGGCGATCACGCTGCGGTGCTGATCGCCACGGCCCACGATGACATCGACTGTGCAGCGCTCGCGCGGTTGGGTGGCCCGGTCATCGATACACGCAATGCGATAGCCCGTCGGGGGTTGGCGGCGGACGGGGTCTGGAAGGTGTGACAGGCGGCGCGGCGCTATTGCTGCGACTGCGCTCGGTCCTGCATGTCGGTTGCGGCCGGTGCACCGCCGGACAGACTCACGGCCTGTTCCGACAATCGAAGAACTTCGGCAACGTCGCCGGCTTCCAGGCGCAGACCCGCGAGTTTTACAAGGCTTGGCCAATGGTTTGGATCACGCAAGAGGGCAGCCCGGAAAGCCGCCTCGGCGGCGGCTCCCTGTCTCCGAGACTGCTCGATTTCACCCAGCATGTATTGCGGCTCGAGCCACGCTGGCGCGGCTTCAGCGGCTGTGGCCGCATCCTGGGCGGCAGCGTCGAGGTCGCCCAGCCGGATATTCACCATGCTGCGCCCCCGCAGCAGCGGGGCATCGCCGGCAAATTGTGCAATCGACTTGTCGTAGATCGTCTTGGCATCCTCGTACTGCCCTGCGGCCCCGAGGATGGCCGCATGTTCGCGCCACGCGGCCGGATCATCGGGCATCATTTCGGTCAATCGGGTCGTCGCAGCAGTCGCTTCCGAAAAGTTGCCCGTCGCAAGGTGTGCCCGCGCAAGGATCGTCAAAGCCTGGCGCGAGACATCCGCTGATCCACTGGCTCCCGCGGCGCGTTCTGCAGCCGTCACAGCCTCGGCCGTTCGCCCCAGTGACAGCAGACCAATGGCATATTGCAGATTGGCAAACGCGTCGACTGGCTCTGCCTCTGCAGGGGCAGCCAGCGACAGGACCGCCTTGTCGGCCTGCCCGAGATTGACGAGCACGGCACCCTGCGCCTTGAGAAGGGCATTGTCCTGCGGTGCATCCCTGATCCCCTGCTGGTAAAGCGTCAGGGCCTTTTCGTAGGCACCAAGCTGGGCATGGGCGTTGCCCAGCGCAAGGATACGGCGCGCGTCGGCATCTGCCATGGTTGCCGGATCGCTGAAAAGCGCAAGCGTGTCCTCTGGCCGATCGGCCCTGTTGTAGACAAACGCCAGTTCCGTTCTGGCACCGGATGTTCCTGTCACGTCGGCCGCCAAGGCCGCCTCGAGGTGGAGAATGGCGCGGGTCAGATCGCCGGCATCCGCATGGGCCGTGCCAAGGCGCTGATGTGCAGGACCATAGGTCGGCGCAATCTCGATCGCGGATGCCCAGTGGCGCATGGCGTCCGGCTTGTTTCCCGAAGCCTCGGCAAGGTCGCCCCATTTGACCCAGGCACTCAGACGAGCTGGATCAATCTCGACCGCCTTGGCATAGGCCGCGTCCGCTTCGCTCGACCGACCGCCAAGCGCCAACGTCACGCCCAGGACTTCCCAGGCGATTGCGTCCTGCGGCACGACTGAAAGTCGCTTGCGAACGAGATCTTCAGCCCGCGCGATGTTGCCGCTATCGAGCGCTCGAGAGATCGGCAGGAGATAAGCGGTGTCTTCGGACGGCTGGGGAATCAACAACTCATTTCCAAATGTAGCAGCGCCGGCGGTCTGTCCGACGGCCGAGAGAAGGAGGAACGTGATGGTCCGGATGTTTGGCCGAAGCGAGATCGATGACATTGCCAGCTTCCCCGAGAATTGGAGAATGCGGCGTGCTGCACGCCGCATTCCTTGATTTTCTGAAGGTTGGATCAGGCTTGCCGGCGACGCAAGAACGCAAGGCCAGCGAATGCGGTCAGGATAAGCGGCAATCCGGCCGGCAGCGGAACGGCCGGAACCCCGCCGCCGGTAAAGGTATCGGATTCGCGAGCGACGATACCGCCGTCGACCAGACCATAGGTCAGGAACGCGGCATCGCTCCCACCCGTGCGTTCGAATGTGACGTCGGAGGTGAAGGTCCGGTCCACGGAGCGATCGAAGGTTCCCGTCGCACTGTCGCCGCTGCAAACGCCGATGTCCGCGCCCGTGCAGACGGCGCTGACGTCGATTCCCTGCAACGCACCAAGACCCAGGTCGCTGACGCTGACAGTGCTGTAGTCGGCAAAGCCGGCGGTAATGCCGGCCGTGACGTCGGCGATGATGTCAGCCGCACTTGTCGAACTTGCATAGGCCGTCGCCGCAGCGCCGAAAGGGGTCACGTAGGATGCGGTGATCGTCGCCAGACTCCCGTAGGACAGCGTCACAAGCGAGATGTCGTTTGCGGCCAGGGTAGCCTGCGCACCGGCAAGATCGCCCTTGGCAGAGGCGTCCGTGAACACGAACATGAAGCGATTCGATCCAGGCCGCCAGTCAAGGTTCTCCCCTGACAGTGCAATGGCGGTCCAACCTGACTCTGGAAAATCGCCGCCACCGTCTGGCACGTTGAGTTGCACGGAATTCACGTTGGCGGTGAACGTCGGGTTGTCCGTGGTCAGGCCGCCACCGATGATTGCCAAGGCGTTGGGCCTCGATTCTGTCAGGGTCGCTGCTTCCGAGAAGACCCCGACGCTGGCGGCCACATCGCCAAAGCTGGTTTCAAGGGCCGAGAACAGGCCGCTTGATGCAGCCTTTGCCGCATCGACCTGTGCACCCATGCTACCTGATGTATCGATCAGGAAATGGACATCGATGACTGCATCCGTAGGGCCCGTCGCTTCGATGACGACAGTCTTCTCGATTGTCACTGTTTCGCCGACGGCCAATTCCGCGCTGTAGCTTTCCGGACTGATCGTATCTGCAAAAGCGGGGACCGCAGCCAAGCCTGTCGAAAAGGCGAGCGCGGTCAT
>NZ_JBMERN010000109.1:0-12657 GCF_049310965.1 Loktanella sp. DJP18
CATACTGTGCGCGCCCGGTCGGGAGGGCTGGTCGATGATGCTTCAGCTTGGCTGCGTTCAGTGCACGATGCGGGCCAATGGGCTGCGCGCACCGGTCAGCACGTCCGGCAGGACCCAGGCCTCTTCAAAACGCCAGTGGATTTCACCAGCCGCTTCGATCTGCGCATGCGCGCTGTCTGAGATCTCTTTCGACGAGACGCAGACCAGATCTTTGATCGCCGGGTAGAGATGCGTCGCATCGAGGGGCATGAGGGCTGCGACAGAGCCATGGGCGACCGCGGCCGGATCGAAGCAGATCCGGATGCCGCGGGCCGCCGGATCGTCCATCGCAGCGATCATCTTCGCGCAATGAACCATTCGCGGTGCGACGCGGCGCATCGTAGCATTCCAGGCATCTAAATCCTCGCCTGCGGTGTCGAGCGTCAGGCGTGCTTTGGGTACGTCGGCCCTGTCGAGAAGGCTCTCGACCCAAAGCATGTGCGTTCTGGTGCGCTTTTCCTCGACCAAGGTGCTGTTTGCTGCGTCCCAGTGTTCATCCAGCATCAGGACCTGATTATTGATGTAAGACCTGCGCATACCGCAAGCTTTCATGGCATCCCTGAGTTCGCTTGCCATGAAAATCAGGCTGACAAAACCTCGGAAAATCTCGATCTCGTAAAGGCCGGTCCGAGCTGTTGCGAGGTTTTGGTCTGTCGACATCGGGACATCCTCTCAGGTGTTGTGGCGGTGTTAGGGTGCCACGCCGGGCGGAACTGCTTCGATCGGGATCTGCCTTGGGTCGAAATGCCAGCGGATGCGCGAGAGCGCTGTGAGCTGTTCGTGGGCGCTGCTTGGCCGCAGGGGTGTTCCGTCGGCGGCCGCGTTGCGCACATCGTCGTAAAGATGCATCGCATGAATCGGGATGAGGATGCCAGCCGCTGGTCTATTATGCACCGAGGCATTGAAGAATACCGTGATATCGGAGGCGTCAGGATCGGATAGCGTGAGGATATCATCGGCGGCTCGCAAGAGTGCGGGCGCATGCGCCGTGATCGCCTTTTGCCAGGCATGCGCGAGATCATCGCCGATGTCGGCGTTCAGATCTCCTTGGGGGAGGGCGAGGTCGATCAGCCGCCCTTCCAGAAGGATGTGCAGCGCCTTGTTGGTGTTGTCCTGAACGAGGGCGCTATCGAACTCGAGCCACGACGCGGCCATCATGTCCTGGCACTCAACGGCACGCTCGAAGGTCAGGCCCTTCGAGATCCAGTGCGCGTCACCCGAAAGGGCGAAGCGGTGAATCTCTCGCCATCTATTACTCAGAACGGATAGTCGGCCGGCGCTCGGAAAAATGGAGATGTCGCGCGGGGCACCCATAACCGCCTTCATGTCTGTTTTTTGCATCGTGGCGCTTTCTGCTCTGGTGTAATTTGAGGGCGAGCGGTTTTGTTTTTTTGTCGGCGCGGGTCGCAGATGATCGGGGTGGATGGCCAGTCAATTTGCTGGACTTCGTGTTGGATGGGTCGTCAAACCATCACGCGATCTGGAACATGTCCTTGAGACGGGCAGCCTGCACCGCCGGGATGTCTTCGCCGGCAGCCTGTCAGGCCTTATGCTGCCATGTGACGGAGCTACAGATCCTCATCGCGAGGACCACGTCGCCCGGACGTGTCTGGCCGGATGCCATGCTATTCTTGCCAGTGATTTTCATAACGGTTTCTCTAGTGGCAGGGTGCGGCTCCGCGGGCGGACCTTATGCTTCGATGTCGGCACTTGCCGGGCAGAACGTGCCGCGGTTCGTAACTGATTTAATCCGGTTGCGGTGCTCATCGAAGATATGGATGTGTGCGGTGCCGGACGGAATATTCATCCGCTCGAACTTGCAGTCCGCATCGAAGAGAATGATCGCGTCGAAGCCGAGGGCGGCGATCACGCGGGCCGTGAACTCTGATACGATCAGCGCACCGGTGTTGGGGCAGTCGATGTAGATTGTCTCCTCGGCCTCATGCAAGATCTTGTAGAACTGGTCCTGCGTGACGTCTGACGGGTCCATTCCGATCGCGTCGGGAATGACTGGGGGCTCGATCTCCAGCGCAATTGCGGCTGTGCGGAAGGCATCCTCGAGCGTCGCGTAGGCAGTCTCGCGCTGCGCATCGTATCGCTCGGTGATTTCGTCCGCGTAGGTCTCCAGTGCTTCTTCACGCTCGTCGTCCGTGAGGTCTTGTGCGTCATGCTCACGCAGGACTTCATCTTCCACATCGGCGTATCCGCTTTCGACGTCAGGAAGGAGGAGTGGGGTGCGTGTGCGGTCTCTGACATTCGCCTGACCATTGACCCGGAAGGGTTTGTCGAAGCGCAGGTAGGCTTCGATGATGCGGGGGTTATCGCCATGCAACCGTTGGTAGGAGAGAGACTGCGCTTTTGCGCGGATCGCATCGCTGTCAGCATCATCTGGAAGGCCGTAAGCCTCCAGATCTTCTTCGATGCTATAGATCAGCTGCTCGGTTGCCTGTTCGATCCGGCTCGTGAGGTCGGGACCCTCGCAGGCATAGTTCTGCTCCGCATCATCTACCGAAGACGTGAAGTAGTGCATGCACCCAAAGGCTCCTTCGGGATTGCCGTGGTGTTTGGCCTCAAAAGCACTGAAGCCGTGTGTCGTGCCGTGATAGGCCCGCACGATGAAGGGCCCTGGTTTGGTGAAGTCGACCTGACCGACGTCATCGCCGGAAATGACGTCGGTATCTGTGCCGGCCCAGTGACGAAAGGTCGTCGTAGCCTCCAGCATCTCGGAAGGCAGCGGTGAAACGATGGAACGCGTGTTCATGAGAACCTCTGGCACGTTGATGCACATATGCGGGGTGATCGCAGGGGAATGGGCGCAGTCCTGTTGTCAGGCCGCGTGGGTGTTTCCCGAGCAGTTGCACACAGCACCAAGGGTGCCGTGGTATGTCAGGCTGACTGTCTGTCTTTCGAAGGTGGGAGTGTCAGATCGCGGGCTTTGCGCGCCTGGCGGCCTGCATTGCTGCGATCGACTGCCAGGCCGCCGTCAACGCGAGCCATTCATGTTTTGAGAGTGCCCTGATCTTGGCTTGTGATACGGCATTGACATGGAAACTCAGAAACGGATTGCCAAAGTCGTCCCGTTTTAGGAACGCCGAACTGACAAGGGCATCTTTGAAGTTCAAAAGCCCATCAGGCCGGTTTGGGAAGGCCAATGCAGCCATTTGGCTCAAGGCGGCACAGACGGACGCTCTGATACAGTCGTCGATGGCAAGAACCTCAGCGTCTCGGCCGCTATCCTTGTCGAGGACAAAAACATGAAACCAGCGACCGTGTATGGCGTCGATCTCGAGGCAGATCTGCCGCCAGTCCAGATGGTCGGGGTGACTAACATCGACGAGATCGACGAGGCCAGGCATGACGAAGTGGCTCATTCCAGATCCTTCCCGATTTTAACGCCGATGGTCTTGCCCCAGCTGTTGAGTGTAACGCTGACAGACTGACCAGGCGCAAGCGTGCGCCAGGTGCTGAAGTCGAACGATCGCAAGTCAGTCTGGCCATCGTCGCGACTGATTTGCGCTCGGTAGGCTTCCGACTTCATGCCGATCCTCTCGTGATGTCCCGTTCTGACATTGGGCCAGTAGACATCAGGGGTGGTGCCGCTGGTGCGTGCGACCCGCACCTGGTCCAAGGTGTCGACCTCGAATGTGTAGAACCAGTCGCTGACGTCCTCTGATCGGTAGACAGCCTCAGTGCATGGAATATCCTCGAAGTAGCCGTTTCCGAGGTCCTCATGGCCGCAGACGGCACCTGTCTCCCGCGTCTCGACGAAAATCTGTCGCGTTGTCTTGTAGCGCCAGTCCCGGTTGATTTCGCGACCGCCGGCAGGCACATCCCAGCCGGTCTTGCGCGAGGTCGTCATCCGATCAACTGCGATGGAGCGCTGCCAGTCGAGTGATGCGATTTTGCCTGGGACCGATTGTGCCGGAGTGATCATCGACACGACCAAGGCCGCGATACCGGCGAGAAGGATTGCACCGATGCCGAAGGCAAGGATAGCCCGGAGGCGCCGTTTTACGGGCCGGTCTGAACCACCGTTTGTGAGTGTTGCACGCTCTATCCGCTCTGCGCGTCGCAGGGCACTTGCATCATTCTTCTGGGCGCGCTTGGCGGCGCTGGCTTGCTGTGCCGTGCGAAGTGTGGCGCTGACCGAGGCCCGGCTCCGCGGGTGAGCCTCATCAGCTTGTGTGCGGGGTTCGGCGCAATGGGCACAGGCCACCAGAGGGTGACCACCCTTGGCACCCGGGTTGGCACCAGTGCAGTGGTCGCAATACCAGTCCTGGCCGGAATTGGCGCCGGCCAGGAGTCTGGGATCGGTGACGATCGGAGAGTCCTCGGGCAGATAGAACTCCACACTTTTGGGGCGCGGATTGCCACAGCCTTCTTCACAGGCATTGAAACGTCCGAGGTTCTCGCGCCCGCATGAGGGGCAGAGCCACATACCTTCGCGCTTCTTTCTCACGCCCATCCCCCTTCGCTTTGTGTCTTACACAAGCCCGCAGTCAGCCGGGTCCTTCAGGACCAACCCGGCAGCCGCGGCGTGTATCTTTATGTCGTGACGTTGCTCTCAGGCATCCTCTTCTTCGGATTCCTGCATCTCGGCAATTCTGTCTGCCCAGGCTTTTTCCTCTTCCACAGATAGGGTGAAGCCGAGTTCCAGAACGCGGGCGTGTAGGGCGACATAACCCTCCGCGCTCTCGTCAAACTGCTCCAAGGTGAACGGTGCGAGGTCAGGGACAGCATGGCACAGGATGATGGGGCGCTCCTGCATGGCGTGCTGACTTTCGAGAGCCTTGATCATGAGGCCAAGTTTCTCCGCGTCTTCGACCGACAGATCTCCTACTTCTTGGCGTGAGGTCATCTCTGCAATGACGTCCGCATTGGGGTGCGGGGGGAGCTCGGTCAGAACCTGGTCGCAGAGTGCCTTCAGGTCTGCGTAGTCCGCGCTGCCGGGCAGGTTCACCCACCAGGCGTCGCGACGGTCATCTTCCTCGATCGTGCCGCCCATATCGACGAAGCGCTGCGCTGCTGCCTCCTTGTTGAGTAGGATATGGTAGGACGAAACGCGCCCCTCGGCCGCGAATGCCTCGAGCTGCTCTTCACGGTCGGGGAACATCTCCGATGCGGACTCGCCAAAGCTCAGGCGCACTGCATTGAGCTTGCCGAAGTTGGAGTAGCCCTGAAGAGACAGTATGGTCTTCGTCACGAAGTCTGTGACGACGAGGCCGTATTCCGACGGCATCAGGCCATAGGGGTAGGGCGCATAGGCGCCGGTCATTGGCAGTGCGTAGTCCTCGGTGTCCTTGTTTGCCTCCCAGTCGTCCTTCATCGCAAGCCAGCTTTCGAGCGCTTCGTCGATTGCGGATTGCGTGCCGGACAGGAAGGCCGGATTGATGATCAGCGTCGGCATGGTATTGGTCCAGCGGTCCATGCGGTATTCGGTGTTGTCCTCGAGGCGGATCGTCCAGGCGAGATTGCCACCCATGATGCAGTCCTTCTTTGATGAATATATCGGAGGCCCATTCGGGCATTGTTTGATATCGTAATGACCCGGGTCGCTTGGGGCGCGCTGGGCAGTATATGAGGCGATGACCTGATGTGCAGAAGTGTTTCGTCAGCTGATCCGCACGGCGATGTGGGTCGCGCCTGTGCCTTTTGCGGCCGCCGCTGCGACCAACATCGCGGACGTGAATGCCAATTCGCCCTCCCCGTATGTCACGCTGAAAGCTCTGCCTGTCGCGATATCGAAGGAGATGGCGACTGTGCCAGCCAGAGGTAATGGCACAAGGTGGGTCAGGCCGGGCTCGCACGCCAGCCCCCAGAATTTCAGAGTGTCGCGCACTTGATGGTGGCGCAGGTTCGCGTAAGCACCGGAGACGAAATCAGGATTTGATGCGATATCGAAGAGGCCAGGCCCTTCGACAATCATTGCGCCAGCAGCGCGAGCCTCGATGCCGTAGACAGATGCGGCCGTCTGCCCATCGTAGGCAACCGGTTCGATCTCAGCGAAATCACTGTGGCGTACACTTGCTGTGGCCGACCGCAACGAAACGACCTCCTGGCCCATGACCTGAACTGAAGTTTTATGCGATGACGTGTTGCTCATCTTGCAATCCTTTGCTTGGAGAACTGGCGTGGCGTGACGCTAGCCTGCTGGTTGTGGTGTCACTGAAGGCTTTCGTTCGCGCGTGTCCTGTTCCGGCAAATGCCATCCCTGGGAGTAGCCGTCCGGGCCCCGTTCTCACACAACGGGCCCGGCGGTCTGCCACCGCCCATCATCACACATTCGACGTTTCCGCAAGCTTCTGACCGATCCGATTTCCTTCTTGAATCAGATGGGAACAGAAGATGACTGGACTGAAATACCTGTGCAGTATTTTGTCGATTGCAGCGCTCGGTCTTGCAATCAGTGTGGGCGACGTGCGGGCCGACACCGCTTCTGCTGCGAAAAAGCCGATTGTGATCAACAGCGACGGTGGCGGAAAGATACAGGACCGGATTGATCTTCTCGAGCATCTGAGGGTCTCTGACACGCCTGTCGAAATCCGCGGTATGATCTGCGCGTCGAGTTGCACCATGTATCTTGGTTTGCCGGATGTGTGTATTTCCCGAAATACGCGATTTGGGTTTCATGGACCAAGTCTGAAAGGGAAACCTCTTTCACCTGAACTTTTCGAGGTTTGGTCGCAAAAAATGGCAGACTGGTATCCGGAGCCGATCAAGGCCTGGTATCTCAAGACAGCCAGGTTCGAGATTCGCAAGGCATATTGGATGAGTGGCGAAAAGCTGATCGGATACGGCTTCCAAGAGTGCAAGGGGTGGAAGTTCGCTCTTTGACGGCGAGGCTTGTTATTTCAAAATAATCGCGCGACTGACCCTTCATCCTCCCGTCATGAACGAATGGGAAATTGGAAAAACCCGCGGCGCTTGCGGCGCCGCGGGTCTACTTTCTGACAGTTATTCACTTCAGATCTGTCACAAAAAAGGAATTCTCACTGTTTCGGCTGAAGTGCAATGCCTGTCTCGGGGTCATAAAAATCGTCATGAATTTCCCATACTGGGCCCGATGCCGCCAGTAGGATGAAGAATTCATCAGGACGCAACATGCGCATGGTCAGGCGGATGATCTCATCCGCGGTCAGCACCTCGCTGAACTCGTTGGTCGTATAACGCAGGCCGCGGTCGTTGGAGATGCAGGATCGTTCGCTTGTCGGAAGCAGATCCCGAAGGCTCTCCGGTTTGCTGATGGCCGTCATGACCAGGGTGTTAGGATCGAACGTCTCGGTGCCATGGCCGTGTGCGATCTTGATTTTCAAAAGATCAGGGATGCTGGCTGTGTCTGTCATATGACAACCTCTGTCTAAGCCTCAAACGGCAGGTCCGGAAAGAGCCTTGCGGCAAGTGTGCGACACTGCGCCGTTGAGGTTGGCGCCGCCGCATGGTTGACGCACCTCCAGCCGCCCGGATGCCTGACTGTCAGTGACATATAACCGTGATAGCTGCCTTTGACAGCACTGACTGCTGTCGCAGGTCCACTGTTCATGATCTGCTCGATCGTGCTCATACATTCACCGTTGGATATGTTGCATTCCAGGCCGCGCGCAGTATCTCGAACCGGGCACGGGTGCTGTCGTTTGTCAGTGCATAGTCATGCGCATCGCGGCCCTGGGGGCCCTCGCGCACTTCAAACGTGGTGCCTTCCGGAAACTGGCTCGCCGTCAGGTCGAATGCCTCATTCCAGTAATGGCTCTCACGGTCGCCGCTTGGCAGAATGGCGTAGCCACGCACAACGGGCAGATCAAAGAGGTCCTGCATCAGGCATGCTGTGACGGCGCATTGTCCAAGTGGCGGGTTTTGCGCGGACCATACCTCGGGGTTCTGCGATGTCTCTGCGGACCAGAGGGCAGCGACCATGTTGTGGATGCGGTCGCGCAATGGAGTGGTGTGCTTCATGTTTTCGTCCTTGTCACGATCGGTTCGGTCGGTGTTGCGGCCTTCATGCGAGAGCATCTGCATGCTTGCAGTTCATATTGCCTCGTTTGCGCGCAATTTGAACCAGGACGTCTTGCTGTTTTTCGAGTTGGGCTTTGGCTGAGGTGAATGTAACGACCTGAGGCTTTTTTTACGCGAGTGCCAGGCATCGGTCCTGCGCGGCCGCCTCGCTTGCAAACTGCTCGATGATCGACGGGTTTTTGTCGGTCCACCAGAGCGTTCTGGATTTCGTGCGGTCAACAAGCGCAAGTTTATGAACGCCTTGTTCTGCGCCTTTGCGCGCCTTGCAGATAATGGCAAACATCTGTTCTTCTCCTGGGCAGTGTCGGGATCGATCGGGATTTGTTTCAGCAGCCCGAGGAGCCCGCAGCCTGGACCGCAACCCATCCGCACTGGGTGATCAGAACTGTTTTTCAGGTCCAGTCCTCAATAGTCTGGACGGGATCATGAGATGCAATCCAGACAACGCCAGCAAGCCGTCCATGAGCGCTGCGGACATGATTCATGGCGCTCACTAGGGCCTCGAATGTTTTGACTGTCTCGGCTCGTTCACCGAGGATTCGTAAAATTCTGGCGTAGTCGTTTTCGAGACGGTCAACGAAGGCAGCAAAAGAGGAACCGGTGTTGACCCATACTCCACCGAGCCGGAGTGTGAAGTCATAATTGGTGTCTTCGAGAATATGCGATGCAAAATATGCGAGATGATGCACATCTTTCAGGATAGAGATTGTCTTGGTGCCGTGGGTAATACGGAAACCGTAAGGCGTTGCTGGCCAGCCAGGCTTGACCACGCCCTGTCTTTCAGCACGACAAGCTGTGCGAAGATCTCCATACGGTCTGCGGCTGACACGATGGCCGGCAGTCGGGCGATAAGGTCACTGGGCGTCTAATCCGACATAATATGCTATTTTGATTCTCCTCGCGGCTTCTTTCCATGAGGCAAGTATAGCAGGGCCTTGTTCGCTACTGGAGAGCGGCCGTCGCAATCACACTATGTGGCTTGGGCATGTTCCGGAAATGAGCATTTTTTGCACGGGCGAAATTCACTTTTCGTGTATTTCTTCATACGGTTTTCTTAGCCGGACGCTGCGATCATCCATGGAATGGAAACTGTGCTTTGGAGAAGGCAATAACCGCAATGTTAATCAAATTGGGTTTAAGGATGGTTAATTATTTTCTACGACTGCTTTGTTGAAGGTCAGAAGATCAAGCTCAGAATCGACGGAATGAGCGTCAAAAAACCTAAAGCAGCGAATACCCAATTCCAAAAACTTGAGCGTCTACTCGCTTCTCCATTAAGGCGTCGACTTGTTTCGACATCGCCCAACTCCCTCCTAGCGCTTTTGAACCCTGCATTGGTTGGACGAAACTTTTGCTTTTTTACAATCATGATCCTAAACCATATTTCTTTACAATCCACGCCTGTCGGGCGAGTAGCAATCGTGCTGACTGGAGATCATCTGGGTACCACTCACCGGGGCCTGCTGAACCCTTAGCGCTATTTGTTATTTTTCCCGTCACCACGAGATTAGAGGAATCGTTTCCAAACGCGATCAACTTATCTTTTTGCCATGTCTTTGCCCCATGATCCCATGCCCAGCGAAGCGGTACGACATGATCAATCGTTGCCTCAGTGACATCCGTTATTGCTTGACCGGTGTAGGCATCTCTCCACAATCCATCAGTTACGAGGCCTTGTTCATTGAGCTTCGTGCTTGTGCCGACTGCATGTGCCTTGAGCAACTCGTGTCGCGTCTTAGTGCCATAGCCAAAAAGTTTACGGTCATAGCTTACTGCGCGTAATGCGTCATCCGCAGGTGACAACATCCTTGTACTGGTAACTGCGGTATCAAACTGCAAACTAATTTGACGCACCGCGTCATCTGTGAAGGGAGCTATCTTGGCTGCAAGAAGAAATACGGTTCCTGCTAACATTGCGAGTGTTGACGCGACGCGAGATCTAATGGTGATCATCTTCCATACCTTAGCGAATCAGTAGTATGTTTTTTGAATGAGATGTTTAATCGATGCGGTTATTGTAAATAATCCCATCAGCTACTTTCAGATTCGGTATAATATCCCGCGACTTCGTCCAGAAAGACATCTTCGCTGTCCGAAAAATATGGGTTCTGTGTCAGAGTGTCACTTATGAATATCTCTACAATTTTCCCAGTTGCTAACATGAAAACAAATGAGTTGCCTTCATGTCGTTGGCCACCGTCATCATGTACAAATCTTCTCCAAACCAAGTGATCCTTAGTTTGCGCAAGTCGCACAGTTTTCGTATTGTTAATTGCAAGCTGCAAACGCAACTTGAACCTTTCCATGTAATCCATGGCGTTCTCCTATGTTTCCCGTTACCGTCCCAATGACGGAGTGAGCGATGCTTCCGTTGACGCTTCAGTGACGACAGAAGTTGATCTGAGATATTGGTATTACACTTTGAGGAGCAACTCAAGAAACTTAAAGCGTAACAACCGCCTTAGCTAAAGGGATCGTTAACACAGTCGCAGCGAATGAACGCTTTGTCCGCATACCGGACAAAGACAGACGGCCGGCAGTTGGGAGATAGGATCGATGGGCGATATGTGCGTGATGCTTGACATCATGCGCCGGTTGCTTGCGACGACACCGCCATGTCCATCCTGATCAGGATCTCATCGAGAGATGCAAGATCACGCGGCATACGCAGGATGTCTTCCAGGGGCGGAGCCTTCGACATCCGGTCGTGATACGCCAGCTTTTCGTGGTGCGAGGTGCCGCATTCAAACCCACGCAGGATCGCGATTCCTTGGGCTTTGCCGAAGATCCTGTCGAGCCGCTGCTGCACGCGGTAGGGGATCTTCGTGGGGCAAGTCAGCATCATGCAAAACACGAGACGCCAGTCGGAGAGCGGAGGGTTGCGCTCAATCGGGGTTTCGATTTTTTCGGGGATGCGTCCGGCGCGTAGGAAGTCGGCGACCATTTTTGCGCCTTCTTCGCAAACGGATTCCTGCGGCAAAGTCAGACCAATATGCTCAATGTGAGCCGCAACCGGATTCTTGCGAGGGTGGACCTTGCGGAACCTGGACTTGGCAAAGGCAGATCCCCTGACCAGCCAGTCTGCTGCGACATTTCGGTGGTTTGACGCATCATAGTTGAATCGACGTGCCTCCAGGATCGCAATGTCATCGGTGTTGATTGCATTGATGACCCGCGAAGAAAGGCGGAGCACGGCGAGATCGTTTCCTGCGAGCAGGAGAAGATCGTGGTAGAAGGGAGCGCCGGTGCCACGGATGGCGTTTTTGAGCTGCTCCGCGTCGAGGCATTGAATGGCTTCGATGATGAGATCGCCACGACCTGCGTCGACGCGTGCGTCGTCGAGCCACAGTCCCAGGGCGTGCTCGATGCCATTACGCGACGCCTCCAAGGCGCGATCGTCTCCTTCAAGGGTGTTGAGCGCATCAGATAGTCGGTCGAAGATTTCAAGATGTGACATGGTCGGCCCTTCTTGTTTGAAGCGCTATGTGGACGATGCGCGGGCTGGGATGATGGCATCGAATGACGTCAGGTCGTGTGGCAGCATCAGGATAGTCTCGATTGAGGGAAGTCGTGACAGCCGATCGTGGCGTTCCATCTCGCCGTGGTGAGAATCCGCTTTTTTGAAGTATGCCTTGAAAGCAACCGACCGATCAGGGCCGAAGATGATACTGATGTGGGTATGGATTTCATAGGGTAGACTGCGGCCTGTCGCGGCCGTCGCCAGAACGCAACGCCAGTCCGCAAAAAAGCCTTTGCTTTCGACGGCCTTTCTGACCCCCACGGGCATGTTGTTAGAGCGGATGACATCAGCCACCATGCGCACACCCTCGGGCGAGAGGCCGTGTTTTGGCATGGTCATCCCATTGTCTTTCCAGAATACGAGAACCGGGTTCTTGCGGGGGTGTGTTTTTCGAAAATTTGATTCCGCGAAATCCGCGCCGCGCATCAGCCAATCGAGCGCCGGCGGGCAGTATTCTCCGCCATCATAGTCAAAGCCACGGGCGACCAAGGCGCGAACGTCATCATTGGACAAGCTCTGTGCAACAAATGGCGCGAGTTTGAGGTCGAGCAGGTCTTGTCCGCATGCGGTCAGAAGTGCTGCGAAGAAGGGTATTCCCTGGCTGCGAACAGCATCCTGCATATGGGCGGGGTTCAGTCCATAGACGGCTGAGAGGAGCTTGTCACTGTTGCCTGCTGCGGTTGAAGTCGCATCGAGCCACATCTGCATCCCTGCCTCAACACCAGCCCGCGCGACATCGACAGCCGGATCTTTGGCATTCAGTCCGATGTATGCGCTGTAGAGGGCCATGAAGATTGGGGTTTCGGCCATGAGATCTTCCTTGTCTGGGTGATGATTTCGGGCCTGGATTGCATCGCCAGGCTGTCATCAGTCGATATGGCCCACCTTACGATGCGGCGCTCGTGCGTGGCGCGCCGGCGAAAGGCAGTGGGCAGTTCACCTGCACCATGTTGGTCCGCTCTATGTCCGGAAATGTCGCGTCTGTCAGGTCGCATTCGTAGCGACCGCCGGAGTAGTAAGAGCAATGCGGGCAGTCCGAGCAGCTCTTGATCACCCATCCAAAATCCGCAAACCCCTGACTTCAGCCC
>NZ_JBMERN010000110.1:0-12637 GCF_049310965.1 Loktanella sp. DJP18
AACGACGGCACCGGTCAGATGTGCCGTGACCGCCCAGCTTCCGATCCCGCCCAGCAGACCGAAGGCCAGCACGATGCCCGCGGCGATCCGTCCGCCGATCCTGTCGAATGACGGTCCGCTGCTTGCGTTCCCGGGTATGGGTCTGGCCATGTCGATTGATCCTTTGCTGTGTTGGTCAGGCATGCTCGACCAGCAGCATGTGTTCGCCGCTGATCAGGATTTCGAGGTCGATGGTATCGTCGCGCTCGAAATCCACCTCGATGACGGTCCGGCGATAGGTGTCGGTCCAGTCGTGATGAAAGACGAGTCGCGGCTCGTCCGTGCCGATCTGGCCGGCGTAGTCCTCGAGCCCGTCCTCGATCCGGTCTTCCAGCGACTTCTGCGCCCGGCGCACCTGATGATGCGATTCACCCCGGCTGATCCAGATGCGGTCGTCGTCGCCGAAGTCGGTGATGCGGTAGATCGACTGCCCGAGCGAAACGGTGTCTCCCTGGACGAAATTGTACAGGTCCGCGCCGCCGTTGCCGGTCAGGTCCCCTGTCCCCTGCCCTGCGACAAAGCTGTCGTCCAGCGGCGATCCGATGAACAGCTCGAAGTCGGCGATGGTGTCGGCCCCGACGGACAGGCCCGTGACGACGCCGTCGACCAGATCGATGGCGACGGCTCCCGACGCGTTCGCGTAGGTCAGCACGTCGGTGCCGTCGCCGCCGTCATAATGGTCGTCGGCCATGTCGTCATCGCCAAGGACGGCGTCATCGCCCGCTTCGCCCTGAACGACGTCGGACCCCTCACCGCCGGACAGGATATCGTCGTCAGCGCCTCCGAAGATGACATCGTCACCCTCGTCGCCGGACAGGATGTCGTTCCCGGCATCACCGGCGATTTGATCGCTGTCCGATCCTCCGAAGACGATGTCGGCCGCGGCACCCGCTGTGACGACATCATGCCCGGTGCCGCCAAAGATCATGTCCTCTCCGTCGTCACCGGACAGTCGGTCGTCGCCGTCGTCGCCCGACAGGATGTCGTCGCCGTCGTCGCCCGACAGGATGTCGTCGTCCGCACCGCCATGAAGCGTGTCGCCGCCGTCGTCGCCGTGCAGGATGTCGCGCCCCGCGCCACCGTCCATCCAGTCATTGCCGGCTCCGCCCGACAGGACGTCCTGACCCGCGCCGCCGTCAAGCCTGTCGTGGCCGTCGTCGCCGGCGATGCTGTCGTCCCCTGCGCCGCCCAGGATCACGTCGTCGTCATCCCCACCGGACAGGCGGTCGTCACCGTCGCCGCCATCGACCAGATCGCGGCCCATCCCGCCAAAGACTTCATCCTGGCCCGCATCGCCGTGAATGGCATCATCGCCCTCTTTCACCGTAGAGGCGGTCGTCGCCCTCCCCGCCGAAGATGACATCATGACCGCGCCCGCCCGCGATGATGTCGTCACCCTGGTCCCCATAGAGCATGTCGTCACCGTCGTCGCCCGCGATGTTGTCGTTGCCGTCACCGCCATAGACGCGGTCGCGTCCCGCCATGCCGGCGATCAGGTCGTCGCCGCCCAGTCCCACGATGGCATCGCGGCCCTGCGTGCCGACGATCAGGTCGTCGCCGTCCGTACCGGTGAATGCGTTCTCGACGACGTTCAGGATGGCGGTCTGCGCGACCGCAAATTCGCCGTCGCTGATGGTGTAGGTGATCCGGACCTCGCCGAGTTGGTCCTGATCCGCAAAATACCGCCATCCGTCGCCTTTCTGGATCAACGCGCCGGACGTGGCCTGCGGGACCGTGATCTCCAGCGGATCGCCCTCCGCATCGGTCGTCCGCGACAGGAAATGACTCAGCGTGAAGGCAAGTGCCGCCCCGCTGCCGATGTCGCCAAGCAGGACCGGGCCCGCGTTCCGGGGCGCCAGATTACGGGCAGGCACCACCGGTCCGGTCCCGTCGTCGGTGTCGTCCTCATCGTCCTCGTCATCCACCGCGTCGACCGGAGGCTGCGTTGGCGGCACCGGTGGCACATTCGGTTGCCCGGGCCCGCCGAAGTCGGGACGTATGACCTTGCCCGGCCCCTTTGCGGGGGGCGGTGGCGCAGTAGGGGCGTCACCGTCGACGATCGTCAGCTGGTCCAGGCCGGGCAAGATCGCGGCACCGCCGGAACCGATACCCGGTGCCCCCTCAATGACCGGAACCCGTCCCGTCGCAGAGGCGAACGGTGGCAAGCTCGAATTCGCGCTGAAGGGTTCCGTCGCGCCGGGCATCGCCCTCATGGGCGGCGGGGCGAACGACCCGCCGAACGAGACGATGACGACCGGCAGTTGATAGTAGCTGGCGGCAAGGTCTTGACTGTCCTGAACGTCGTCCTGCCCCGGATCTTCTGCGCCCGTGTCGAACGCAAGGGGATCGCCTGCACGCGGGACCGAATTGGGCGTGGTGTCCTGCGGCCGCGGTTCTGCGGCCGGTGTTGATGTCGCGTCGTCCCACCAGAGAAAGGACTTGATATACAGGCCAAGGCTGACAAGCCCCACGGCCCAGGACGACAGCAGCCGGGTCGCCGGTTCAGGCGGCGGCCTGAGGCCGAGGGGGTCGGCCGGGTCGACCTTTGGCGCGCCTGATCGGATACTTTTGACATCGATCATGATATCGCTCCTCCAGCGGCAATCCGGTCACCGGAGCGCAGGGCGCGGGCCGGGCCGACCTTGGGCGCATCCTTTGCGGATGCCGCCGGCGTCTCGACCTTCGGCACCGATTGCGGGTTCAGGATCTGGTCGCGCGGTCCGAAGGCGGTCAGCTTGCCGCGCTGCACGACACCGATCAGATCGCAGGCCTGCAGCGCCGAAGGCCGGTGCGCGATCACCACGGCAATGCCGCCACGCTGCTTGATCCCTTCGATGGCGGCCGTCAACGCCGCCTCGCCTTCGGGGTCGAGGTTCGCATTGGGTTCGTCCAGCACCACCAGAAAGGGGTTTCCGTACAGCGCGCGCGCCAACCCAAGGCGCTGGCGTTGGCCGCCGGAAATCGCAGTCCCCATCGGGCCAAGATAAGTGCCGTAGCCGTCAGGCATGCGCACGATCATCTCGTGGACCGACGCCGCGCGGGCCGCCTCTACAATTGCCGTCGAATCCGTTGTCTCCGCCAGCCGGGTGATGTTCTCTTCCACCGTTGCATCGAGCAGGGCGACGTCCTGCGGCAGATAGCCGATGTGCGCGCCGCGGGCGTCGTCGTCCCACTGCGAAAGCTCTGCATCATCCAGCCGGACAGAGCCGCGCAGGGGCGGCCAGATGCCGGTCAGGGTCCGGGCCAGCGTCGACTTGCCGCCGCCGCTTGGCCCGATGATCCCGATGGCCTGGCCGGCCTTCGCCTCGAACGCCACGTCGCTCAGCAGGATGCGGCCCGTCGTCGGCGCGGCGACGGTCACACCTTCGATCTTCAGGGTCGCCATCGGCCGGGGCAGGTCCATCGGGCGGGGCCGGTTTTCCATGATCTCGACCGTCTGGCGCACGCGCTTCCACGCGGCACGCGCGGCTTCCATGTTCTTGGCGTTCCCGATCGCCATGTCGATCGGGGCCATCGCGCGGGCCGATGCGATCGTCGCCGCGATGATGGCTCCCGCCGACATTTCCCCCATGATCGTGAGGTAGGCGGCCAAGCCGAGGATGCCGGACTGCAGCAGCATCCGCAGCACCCGCGAAATCGCCCCGAACGTGCCGGATATGTCGGTGGTTTGGGTCTGCAGCTCGAGGTGCCTGTCGTTCGCCTTTGCAAAACGCGCGACCGCGCGCGAGGCGAAGCCCATCGCCTTGAGGACCTCGGCGTTGCGGGCGTTGGAATCGGCAATCGCATTGCGTTCGATGGTGGCGACGGTCGTCGCGTGGCTCCAGTTGCGCGTGCGCAGTTCCGTCGCGATGGCGAGGATCGCCAGCGCGAAGGCACCGCCGATGGTCAGGGCCCCCAGCGTCGGGTGCAAAAAGTAGACGAAGGCGAGGAATATCGGCATCCAGGGCAGGTCGAAAATCGCGATGGGGCCCTGAGACCCCAGAAAGCCGCGGATCGTATCCACATCGCGCCCCCGTTCGAGCGCTTCGGAGGTGGAATAGCCCAGCCGCGGCATGTCCACGACGACCCTGTGCGCGACCGGTGCCAGCCTGCGGTCCAGCCGCGCGCCGACGCGGACAAGCACCTGCGTGCGGATGATGTCGAAAATGCCCTGAAAGCAGTAAAGACCGATGGCCAGCACCGAAATCGCGATCAGCGTCGGAATGCTGCCGCTGACCAGGGCGCGATCATAGATCTGCAACATGTAGAAAGAGCCAGTCAGCGCCAGGATGTTGATGATGCCCGACAACAGCAGCAGAAACACGATAAGTCCGCGCACCGGCCCGAGAATGTTGAAGGCGGCCTTCGACGTCTTCTTGTCCTTTAAAGACATGGCGTTTCCAATCATTCAAAGTTCAAAATGAGGGTCGATATCGGTCCGGGCGACGGTGCCACCCGGACCCTCCGATCCCGATCGGCCTCAAAGCTGGAAATCGTCATCCACCAGATTGTGCCGACCCTTGACGGTCAGGCTGAAGTCCGCCGCATTGTCACCGCCGACATTGCCGTGGATGACCGTCACCTCGCCGTCGGCACCGGTCTCGTGGGTCACCAGAAGCTGCCCCGTGCCGGTAAAGGCGTCGGAGACCAGGGTGAAATTCCCCTTGCCCGCAGCCGATCCGTTGGCATCGATCTGCGACAGGTCGATACGATCACCGGGCTCGAAGCTGGCGATCGTGTCGCCGTCGGCATCTTCGACCGACAGGAACCGGTAGGTATCGCTACCCACGCCGCCATCCATCGTGTTCACCCCGCGACCGGCCGTGATCACATCGTCCCCGGCCCCGGCCAGGAAGTTCTCGATGCTCCACAACACGTCGGTTCCGGACTGGGCGCTGCTGGCATGACCAGGACTGCCCGCACCGCTGCCAAGGTCGACAGTGATGTCGGCGGTGATGCGCGACATGTCCACCGTGTCGGTGCCGGTGCCGCCGCTGACGTCATCGCCGTAATAGACGTCGTCGCGGTCGTTTGCGGTCGCGACGAAGGTGTCGTCGCCGCCGCCGCCGACCACGAAGTCGCTGCCGGCCCCGCCTTCGATGAAGTCGTCGCCGCCTTCACCGAAGATGCGGTCATCGCCCGCGTCGCCGAACACCATGTCACGGCCGGCCCCGGCCAGCACCACGTCGTCCCCCGCACCGGCAAAGACCATGTCCTGCCCACCCAGCGACAGGACACTGTCGGCCGCGGCGGTTCCGAACAGGGCTTCACCGGCTGCCGTGCCGATGATGCCTGCTGCCGCGGCAAGAGGTGGCGGCGCCGTCGTTTCGTCGTCCGCGTCGTCATCGCCATCCGGCGATCCGTCGCCTCCCACGTCACCGTCGCCTCCAGCCGTGTCCTCGTCCTCGCCCTCGTCGTCATCGTCGACGTCCGTGTTGCCCGTGCTGTCGTCGTCGTCGTCCTCGTCGACGTCAGATGATACATCGCCGTCACCGTCGTCGGCTTCACCATCGCCGGAGGTATCGGTCCCGACATCGTCGTCGTCATCGTCCGTCGCTGTGTCGTCGGTGTCTTCGTCGTCCTCATCATCCAGGTCATTTGTCGCGTCGAACAGGGACGCATCGAGCCCAGTCAGGCTGGTATTGCGCGACACAATATTGGCGAACGTGGTGTCTCGGTCGTGCATGTGGAAAATGCCACCGCCTATTTCGTGAACAAGGGTGCTGACAACGGTCCGGCGGATCAGGACATCGAGGAACTGCTGTCGCATGTCAGCCGCATTCCCGACGTTTTTCGCGCCAACGTGTATTCCGGGGACGGCACCATCCTGTGGTCCAGTGACGTCGAGATGATCGGGAAGAGTTATCCCGAGAATGAGGAACTCGCGGCTGCCATGCGCGGCCTCCTCGACCCTGAATTGAACGTGATCGACCGGGGGGCGAAGGATGAACATGTGGGCTTTCCGGATGGGGTCACCAGTTTCATCGAATACTACATCCCGATTCGGACCCGCGACGGCCTGTCCGTGGTTGGCGCGGTCGAGGTCTACAAGGCACCCGGCGCGCTGCTGCAATCCATTCAGCGGGTGCGCACCTACGCATGGTTGGGTGCGCTGGCGGCTGGGGCCGCGCTGTTCGGCGGGCTGGCGGTGGTCGTGACCTACGCCAGCCGTGTGCTCGTGCGGCAAGAGGCGCGGACGGTCGAGACCGAACGTCTGGCTGTGGTGGGTGAAATGGCCTCGGCCGTCGCGCATGGTTTGCGCAATCCGCTGGCCTCCATCCGGTCCTGCGCAGAACTGACGCTGGACGACGACATTCCAGACAGCAGCCGCGCCACGCTGAACGATATCACCGATCAGGTCGACCGGCTGGAAGGCTGGATCCGGTCATTTCTCATCCGCAGCCGCCGCGATCCGGGCAGCTTGTCGGATCAGGCCCAGATCGATCAGGTGATTGCCCGCTGCTTCGACGGCTTTCAGCCGCAACTGACGCGCCGGTCGATCGCAGTCGTGGTGACGCCGGGAACAGGAAGTCCGATGGTCCTCGGCCGCGCGGCCGAACTGGAACAGGTGCTGAACACCATCCTGTCGAACGCGATCGAGGCCATGGAGGATGATGGTATCCTGGGGATCACCTGGACCAACCGTCTGGATGGCACACTGGAGGTGCAGGTGACCGACACGGGGCCCGGCGTTCCCGCCGATATGACGCATAGGGTGTTCGAGCCGTTCGAGACCGGCAAGGCGGCCGGGTTGGGGGTCGGGCTGGCCTTGGGGCGCCGAATCGCCGAGCGCATGGGCGGGTCACTGGATCTGGCGAACGGCGCGCTGCAAGGTGCGGTCGTGACGCTGCGATTGCCGGCGATGATATGAGGAGAGTGTGATGTCGGACATTCTTGTGATCGACGATGAAGAGGTCCTTGCGCGATCCATCGTCTCGTTCATGGAACGGCGCGGGTTTGCCGCCAGCTTTGCCGTCGATGCGCGCAGCGCGATGGTCATGGCCGAACGGCATCATCCGCGTCTGGTCATTCTGGATGTCCGCCTTGGGCGGGACAACGGGCTCGATCTGCTGGGCTGGTTCCAGTCCGTCGCCCCCGAGACGCAGATCGTGGTGATGACCGGCCACGGAGAGATCGGAATCGCCGTCGATGCCATGAAACGCGGCGCGCGCGATTTCCTGGTCAAGCCGGCCCCCTTGGCGACCATTGCCGGCATTGCCGCGAACCTGATGCTGCAGGACGTCGCGCGCCCGGCCGATGCACGCGGCGTGGACCGCATTCTTGGTCGGTCTTCGGCGGCCGTCGATCTGCGGTCCGCCGTGCGCCGTCTGGCCCCGACGACCGATGCGCCGCCCACCGACATCTTGGTCACCGGGCCACGCGGATCGGGAAAGACCACGATCGCCCGTGCAATCCATGACTTGGCCAAGGGTGATCGCGGCCCGATGACCGAGGCTGACTGCCAGCTCGGCGACGCAGATCTGGATCTCGCGCTTGAGCAGCGCGGCGGTACGCTTATCCTGCGCAACGTCGACGCCCTGAAGGACGACGGTCAGGCACGGCTGATGCGCGGGCTGTCCGCCCCAGATGCGCCCTGGGTCCTTGCGACCACCGCAAGCAACCTGGCCAAACAGGAGCGCAACGGCCTTTTTCGGGCTGATCTTCTCTATCGCATCCAGATTGGCTGGATCGACATTCCCGCGTTGCATGAACGCAGTTCGGACATCCTGCCGATTGCCGAAGCCTTTGCCCGACAGTCTGCGCAAAAACACGGCCGCGACCGCCCCCGGCTGACCCCTGACGCGCGGGTGAAACTGATGGAACATGACTGGCCGGGCAACCTGCGAGAGCTGGCGAACTGCATGGAACGCGCGGGGCTTCTTGCCGGCAACGCCCCGATCGATGCCGCGCATATCCAGCTGTTGTCCGTGCCGACCGCTGCCGATGTGCCGAAACTGGTCCAGATGGAGGAAATGGCACTGACGAAGGCCTTGGCGGCCACGCGTGGCAATGTCTCTCGCGCGGCGGCCTTGTTGGGGATCAGCCGTGACACGTTGCGCTACCGCATCGAGAAGTATGATATTTCACGCCCGCAGGGCTAACTGGTCCAGCGCCCAGATCTGGCCTTTTTCCGCCAGTTTCAGCGCACGGCGGACCAGCGCAATGCGGCAGAAGTGGTCCGTCAAGGCCGGGTCCGACAAGGGCGAGACGGCCTCTAGCCGAGATAAAGCCTCATGTGTGCGGCCCTCCAGAGGGCCCTCTGCGTGTGTCGCCATCCACGCCGCCAGATTGCCCAGATCGGCCTCGGGTGGGGCCAAGGCGAGATCGTCAAGATCCACGAGCCAGACCTTTTTCCTGCCATCGACCAGCATCTGACCCGGGTGCAGGTCGCCGTGGATCACCGCTGCTGGGGACCAGGACAGCGCCGCGTCCTGCGCCTTCAGTGCGGCAGCCAGCAGACGAACCGGGTCGGGTGCCAAAGCCAACCGAGGCAGAATGCGACGAAACGGGTCAAACCGGTTCAACCCGTCACGCCGCATGCCGTGCAGCGGCCCCAGCGCCAGCATCATTTGCGTCAGAGACGGTTTTGCCGCTGAAACAATCCGTTGGAAGGACACGGTGTTTGGCGTGGGTCGATCCAGGACGGCAGGGGTTCGCACCCCCGCCTCCCGCGCGTTACTGCTGCGGACAATTGCGGTCTCGGCTGCCCGACGCGATGCAAAGCGCTTGACGAAGGCAACCTCATCGCCCCAATGCGCCTGCGCTGTCATCCCAACGCCAGGATCGCGCGCGCGGCCTTGTCCTCTCCGCTTGGCCCCAGGTCTACGGGGGGGCGGCGACGGCGAAGGGTGATCTCTTGCGCCAGCCAGTCGGCGGCCCGAGCGGGCGCTGCGGCATCCAACCACATTCCCAGTTTCTGCGCCCATGTTCTTGCCCGGGCGGTCTGATCGTCGATGCTGCGCGGGATCGGCACCAGCAAGGTCGGCGTGTCCGTCATCGCCAGTTCCAGAACCGAATTGTAGCCCGCCGTCGAGATCACGATATCCGCTTCACGGAAAAGATCGTTCAGGACAGCGCCGGGGTCGACGATGTCGTCTGCCTCGGCCAGTTGCCCAAAGCCACGCGCGCGCGCGCCTATGGCCTGCGTCACGTCGAACGCCGGCACAGCGCGGCGCAGCCGGGCCAGAAGCACGTCGATCTGGGCGTAGACGGTGCGCGCGGTCGCCGCCGGCCCGCCACCACCGGTCGCCACCAGGACACGCGGCACTGGTCCCCCGATGCCCCGCCGTTGCCCGGTGGATCGATAGATCCAGCCCGACGCAACCCTTGACTGCGCGTTCAGAAGCGTTGGATCGGGCATCCAGTGATCCACCGGATTGGCTACGACGATCAGGTCCCAAGGCCGCCCTTCTGTCAGGGCAAAGCGCGGCAACTGCGCGTTGGGCGTCTCGCGCAGAACCAGAGCCATCGGATGCCCCAGCAACTCGAGGTCCGGAACCGTCATGGTATCCACGACCATCACCGCAGCACCCGTGGCTGCGACAGCGGCGGACATTGCGGCACGGTCGGCCACCTGGATACTGGCAAAGGCGTCAAGGTCGGCACCGGTCAACCCCTGGGGCGGCGCGTTGCTGATCAGATGCAATTTCCGCGCCGGGTCCAGAGTCCGAAGGCGTCTGGCGATCGTGGCTGACCGGCGCAGGTGGCCCAGACCGGACTTGCTTGTCGCAAGAAAGCAGATGTCAGAATTGGGCAAGCGAACTCTCCACCAAATCTCGATCCCGCAGGTTGATGCACCCAAGGCGTGGCGCGCAACGGCGGCCTAGCACGCCCTTGGGGCAATTGACCCAGCCCGGCCGCGCAGGGGTGTCGTGCCATGTCGAGCGACATTCGGAATTGGCCGGGGTCGACATGAAGGACTGGCCCACCCTCATGTTGAAACGGTTGTGGTTTCGTGCGCCGCAGCGGGGTTTTGCAAAGGCCCGCTGCGGCGCTTTTCGCCGCAGGCGGTAGCTGTCGCCCCGGACGGTGATGACGTGGCTGTGGTGAAGCAGGCGGTCGAGGATCGCAGCCGCCACCACCGCATCCCCGAAGACGGTGCCCCATTCGCCGACAGCGCGGTGCGAGGTGACAAGCATGGCGCGACGCCCATTGCGTCGGCTGACAAGCTGGAAGAACGGACGCGCGGCGTCAGCCTCGAGCGGCAGATAGTCGAGATCGTCGACGATCAGCAGCCTCGGTTCGGCATGATGCGTCAACCGTTCTTCGAGACGTCCATCGGCCTGCGCCTTGGCCAGGTTCGCCACCCGTTCCATCGCCCCGGTGATGAGCACCGTGTATCCGGCAATGATCGCCTCGCGGCCGAGTGCGACGGCGAGATGGCTTTTTCCGGTGCCGGGTGGTCCGAGCACCAGGAGCGCATCGCCGTTTGCAATGAAGCGCCCGGTGGCGAGGTCACGGATCTGCCCACGGTCGAGCGAGGGCCGGGCGGCGAAATCGAAGCCGCCAGGATCCCGCACGAAGGGGAACTTCGCCAGCCCGAAGCTCATGTCGATGCGGCGCTCGCCATTGTCCTCGGACCAATGGCGGACAATGGCTCGCTCCCTGCGGGCGATCTCGCGCTGGCAAGGAAACGCCAGAGCATCGCGCAGTGTCATTTCCCCCGCACAGCCTCGTCGAGCACGGAGTCGAGCGGGTCGCGGATTGCGGATTGCGGTCAGTTTCAGCCGCGTCGGCATCCTGTCCAGCTCATCGGTGACCACCGCGCCCATCACCATGCTCCTCCTGCGATAGCCTCGCATTCGGCGAGCGGTCGCAACAGCGTGGCCTCCGGAATCGGACCCTCCACGTCCGCGGCACTATCTCCGGAAATCCGGATTGCCCGGCCATCGGCACCGGCTACCCCGGCGACGTGGGCATCGTCGATGATGCGCCCGCGTCTGCCGCCGCTGCGTCGGTGGCAGACCACCTCCACGCCGGCATGGGTGATGCGCACCGTCTCGGCGGCGACCAGCACGCGGACTCGCTCGCCGGTCAGACGCCAAGGGACCGAGTAGCCATTGGTGTCGAACTCCACCGCACAGTCAGATCCGACCCGCCGGCTCAAATCTCGCATCGCCAGGAACGGCCCACATCGGGGAGGCGGCTTCAGCTTGCCAGCCTCATTGCGGGTAAAGCGCAGCATCGGCGCCTCGCCGGTCGTGCCGTGAACCCGCTGGTCTGCGATGTCGCGGGTCCATTCCGCCAGATGCGCCTCCAGAGCTGCAAAGCTGTCAAAGGCGCGTCCGGCGATCGCATTGCCCTTCACGTAGCCAACGCCGCGCTCGTCCTTGCCCTTCGTGCGCGGCCGGTAGGGCGCGCAGGCCTTGACCTGGAAGCCCCAATGAAGGGCGAACGCATGAAGCTTCGGGTTCACCACGACCTCGCGGCTGGCGACGTCATGGCGCAGGATCAGCGCGCGGGCGTTGTCGAGCAACACCTCCTCCGGCACCCCGCCGAACGCCGCGAAGGCGCTCTCCATCCCCTCGAACCAATGCTCCTGCCGCTCCCCTGCGAAGGCCCGCACGTGATTGCGGCGGGAGTGACCGAGCGTCGCCACGAAGAACGATACCAGCCGTGGCGTGCGACCAATCTCCACACGCCGCTGGCCGAAGTCGATCTGCACCTGCTGACCCGGCTGCGTCTCGAAGCGAACCGTCGCCCGAGCCTCGGCCCGCAGCTCCTGACGAAGATGCGCCACCGCCCGCTCGACCGTGCGCAGACTCACCGCGATACCTTTCTCGGCCGCAAGTTCCTGACGAACCACGTCGGCGTTGCCGGCACGACGACGAAACCGTTCCTCCACCCACGCCTCCAGGCCATCCAGCGCTTTCGGGCGCGCAAAGGATGGTGGCCTGTGCCACGCCCCCTCCTTCAGCCAACGCCGCGCCGTCGTTCTCGAGCATCCGCGCTGCGCCGCGATCCGACGGGCTCCCCAGCCGAGCGACTTCAGCCAACACATCGTCCCGCTCCTTCGTTACGTCCCTCCGCAGACCCTCGGTCCGCGGCAGCCTCTCACCCGTCGGATTGGTCATCCACCATTCCCTCCTGGTTTATCGAGGGGGCCAGTTCCTCGTGTCGCCACAGGGCCAGTTTGCCGTGTCGCCTGGCAGGCAAGCCATGCCGGACCCAGCGGCATCGGAAAACGGATCGCATTTGTGCATCAACGATTTCCGCTTTGGTGACCCTGCTTTCCGAACTGCAATCATGGTAGATCGGGGCAACGTCGTTGCGGAAGAGCTGCGCCATCTGGACATACGAAGGACAATAGGACGCGAGTGGATCGCAACCCTCGTCCGTGGATGTCGCAGCACATGCCCGAAGGCTCCTTGATGTGGCACACGGGCATGTCGACTGATTCAAGGTGCGAGGCGTTTCTCCAGGTCCAGTCGCAGCGTGGCCATGCCGTTTCGGCGGGAGAGTTCCTCGTAGCCGGCCGAGAGATAGGCATTGAAGGCTGGTGCATTATCGAGTTCGACCTTCAAGGTCACGACCAGCGCGCCCAATGCCCGCGCTGCCTGTTCCACGTGCTCCGTCAGCTCAGCAGCAGCGCCACCACGCGCTTCTTCGGCGATATAGA
>NZ_JBMERN010000111.1:0-12432 GCF_049310965.1 Loktanella sp. DJP18
TACCGGGGGCTTCGACACAAAGGGCGGAAAGCCGACCTTCGCTGCGAGTGCGAGCCCGGATTGGCCCTCCGGCGCAAGCCGACATTCGGACAAACGAAAGAATGGGGATTCTTTCTGCGGTGCGGAAGGCGGCAGTGAGCCTTATCTTGATCACGATGCGCAGTTCCAAATTTGCGTGTGCAGCAGAGGGCACGACAAATTGACCTGCCCATCGACGCCCATTCGTCACGGCAAGGGGTGTCCGCTCTTGCCGAGCACAACCTCCTTCCGTGAGGAAGTAGCGGGTGAGCGGGACGCGTAGTCTTCCGCTGCGCTACAGTAATGAATCAGGCTCCGACCTCCAAAAGGAATTCACGGCACTGCGCCATGCAACTTCGCCAAGCGGGCTCATAGTCCACCAAGACATGGTTCTGACTCTTGAGTGGCACGAAGCGGCCGCCAGGAATAGCAGAGGCTATGAGGCGGCCTTGTTCGATCGGGATGCGCTGGTCGCCGGTCGAATGCAGGACAATGGTCGGCGCTTTTACATGCGCCAGCCGATCGCGGACGTCGATGTCTCCGAAGGCGTCCTGAAACCGCGCCGCATTGGCCGCCGAGGTCGTCAGCCGTTGGAATTCATCGAACCAGTCGAGGTCGCCCGGGGCGGCTCCCGGCATGAAGGTCTGGGAAAAGATGTGGCGATACGCCGGGTTGTCCGTACCCCAACCGACTTCAGTGAGCTGCCGGACAGCTTCGCGCCGGGCCATCTCCTCGACATTGGCATGGTGCCGCCAACCCGAGGCATAGCCCCCGATTAGGATGAGTCCCGAGACCCGGTTGGGGTGGCGCGCGGCGTATTCGATACTGACCGCCGCGCCCTGCGAAATACCCAGCAGCGGGAACCGCTCGAGTCCAAGCGTCTCGACCACTGCCTCGAGATCGGCGACGAAGGCGTCGAAATCCAGCGTCGCCACGTTCCAGTCCGACAGCCCGCAGCCGCGCTCATCGTAGCGCACGAACGTGCGACCGCGGGCGATCTCCGCGAAACAGGCGCCCCAGATCGGCGTGTTCCAGTCGTGCTCGATATGTGTCAGCCAGTTCGCGGCCTTCACCAGTGGCGGTCCTTGTCCCACCGTGGCGAAGGCGATCTTGGTACCATCCCGGACATTGCAGAAACCGATCCGCTGCTCGCGCAGGTGCGCCCGCAGGTTTGCATGATCGGAGGCGTTGGGCGCTGAATCTGGACCCTGCGGCTCGGCGCGCGGCGGTTCCGTCAGTTCCGCATCCGGATCGATTTCCTGCAGCAGCCGCTGCCATTTGCGGGCCGCCCCCGGGGACGTTTCCCGGTGGACCGCGAGACGGCGCAGGACCTCGACCCGATCGGCCAGGACGTCCTGCCGCTCGGTCATGAGCCAAGAGCCGAAGGCGTCGTCGCCGGCTCCATCCAGCCCGTCGAGCACGACCTCCCCCAAGGCCGCTGAGGCCGACTCGAGTTGACCGGGGCTCAACATATCTGGCTCCGTCTTCAGCCAATGACGTAGGTCGCGCAGGTCGACGGCCACACCCGCGCCGTCGAAGCGCACCCTCTCGCGGTCGGCGATGATGCGTGACCGGTCGGGCGTGTCGACCACCTTGCGCAGCTTGCTTAGCGCCCAGCGTAGGGCAGCCTTCGGGTCATCGGGCAGGTCCCAGAACATTTCACAGAGCCGCTCGCGCCGGTGTGGGCGGTCCGTGGTCACGAGGAAACCGAGCAGCGCACGGGCCTTGCGGGAAGCGGGCAACTCGACTTGGCCATGACCGTTCCGAACGGTCAATTCGCCCAGAACCGAGATATTGATTTCTGAGCCATCAGACATAGGCCAACTATGGGGCTGCCCCGGGGCGAAGGCAATCTCAACGGGCGGAAGAATACGGCTCGGCGCCGGAAAAAACAACGGATGCTCACCGATCTTACAACGGTCGTGACAACGCTCGCTGCAACGGGGGACGGCGAAAGGGTCGTCATCGCCCGGGGATGACCGGGTGGCCGTCCTCGGATGGCACCATTCTAGTCAGATGGAACTGCGTTGGCCGCCTTCTCTCGGTGCGGAACGCAGTTTCTCATTGAGGAGTCACAAATTGAAAACAGGATTTGAAACGATTGGCGATGTTGATCTGGTCCGGATCGAGGGCGAGGTGGATGCGTGCGACACCGGGGCCCTCTGCGACCTCTTGGTGGCGAGGGCCCGGTCCGGACGGAGCAAGCTGATCGTCGAGTTCGCCGAGGGGGTCGCGTTGGCCCGCCCCGGTGTCCGCGGCCTCGTCGTCGCGGCGAAACTCATGCAGGCGACCAGACGGAAGTTCGCCGTCGTGGCCAGTCCCGATCTGGGCGACTGGTTGCACCGGGTGGGCTTCGTCCATCTGCTGGCTGTCCACCATTCCAGGGAGAATGCGCTGGCCGCGATGGCTGGTGCACCCTCCCGCGCCACACTGGCAGGCACTCAAGCAGCCAACCGCCTCGACGCGCCGACATTCGACATACTGCCGCGCACCGCCTCCAAACCAGTCTGAGCCCCGAAAGGCAAATTTCTATGTACACGATCTCCTTCTTCGAAGGCCTCATCGGCCAATTCCCCCGCACGACGGTTCGTCCTGCCCGGCGCAGCGGGTTCATCAAATCCCTCATCCACCTCAACGATACCTGGCGACAATCACGGCACATCGAAACCCTGCCCGACTATTTGCTCGAGGACATCGGCCTCACCCGGGGTGACTTGAACCGCCGCAGGGGCGAGTGGTGACCGGCCACGTCAAACTCACTTTCGCCAACGCGGACATCATGCCCCAGGAAACCTGCGATCTCTGCATCATGGGGGCCAGCATCGCCGGAATGAACGCCCTGTGGGTGGCCGCCGAGTACCTGACCGCGACGCCCGCGTCGTCATTATTGACGCCAGGGTCCGTCGCAGGCGAATTAAACGTGGGTCAGGTTTACCTAAGGGCAGCTTCGTCCGCTGACCGATGTTTCACCGGATAAAATGCTGCGCTCTGCATGATTGGCAGCAATGACGGGCTGCACAGCAGCATCTTGAACAGGTCTTGGAGGTCGACTCTGGGCCGATCGCGAACACCCGAGTCAGCAATTCAGTCGCCGAGATCCTCGTCGCGGCAAGGTAGCCTCGCCGAGATTGGCTAAGCCATTGGCGCTAACTGGACTGACTAAGATGTTCTACCTCGCATCAGGGTCCCTAAGCGGTGGGTCTGCCCGCATCGGCAGCGAGGTTCGGTGCCCTGTCGTCCGCTATATGAACTCAGCCCAACCTAACGCTTCCGACGACTCCGCTCGAATGCCTCCAGCGCAACCCTCCGTTTTGCCGCAATGTCTCGAACAGTTTCAGCGACGGCAGATTCCCCAAAATCCACTGGGTTAAACGGTCGACCATACCAGCGGATCATATCCTTGTGCTCCGGGTGACGACGGTTGGCCATGGCTTCTACAAAATCCATGAAGCCAGGCGGACCTCTGACATCTTCAGGCGGCGCGGTCCGTTCGCCATCCAGATACAGGGGATAGTCGATATCTGGATCGGCGCTGCTAACGTGTTCGATAGAAATACGATGTTGCCAGTTGTCACCGAAGTCATAGGTGTAGTCGATTTCGGTGATGCCGCGCGCGACCAACGCTTCCAGGCGCATATTTTTGGCGTGGTAAACCTTATGACCCCAGGACATGTCCTCGGGACTGGGTTCGCCATAGACGCGCTCCCCTATTGTGAACTGGTAGAGGTGATCGTTTTCCCAAGGCATGGTCGCTTGGACGAGTTCATGCAGGGCCCGCAAGTTTGTGGTTAAGCCGACGTCCATGCGGCGCCAGATGCGGGGCTCTATGTGCAAAAGCTCTACGCGAAGTCGAGCGATCTGGTCGACCATGGTTTCTCCTTCATGATAGCCATACGAGCAGGTCGGTTCGACTTCTGCCTTTTCCGTTGAAGCCATCAATGGCGCGATGCGCTAAAGACACAAGCTTTCGTGCAGTAGAATGTCAGCCACAGTCACGAGGCGCGCTCACCTTCGGCGTGCCGTCACAGCGGCAGAGGTGGCGTCAGACCACTCTTCTCCAGGTTCCACCGTGCCGACCAGGCCCTGTCTGCGCGAGTGAGCAGCAAGTAGTTGCGTTCGGCCAAATAACGGGTGCGGTGCCCCGGCAAGGCTACGATCCGGATCGGATGGTCTGGCAACGGCGCATCGCCAATGGTCGCCAGCGCCCCTAGGAACCGCGCCCAGGCCGCAGGTGGGGCACGATGGGCAATGCCCGATGCCACCAGCTGGTTCAGGTGCAGACCCCCGCCCAGATCCATGACCGCTCGCGTTGCCAGATGGATCTCGCCCGACAGCGCGGTCAGGTCTTGACCGTCGCGCCTGGCCATGTCGCGCACGAGGCGCAGCATCCGACACCATTCGTCCCGGTGCGCGCGGCTTTGCCACTGGTCGCGCAGGTCGTCCTCATACTTTTGCATGCGCGGCACGATGCGCATCCCCAGTTCCAGCAATGACAGCCGCGGACCCAGCAACGGAACGCTCGACATCAACAGCGTATGCCCAGCGGCGTCTTGGCGCCCCGCCGTATCAATCATCGCCCATCCCCCGGGGCCCATGATCGTGTGGCGCGTCCGTTCCGACCGCAGGTCGGGCGCGAGAATACGCATCCCGCCTGCGGCCACCGACCAGCCAAGATGCTGCCCCGCGGGATCGGCGAAGCGTGCCGGCAGATCGCCGTCAGTCGCCGCATGCTGAAAGATCAGGAACGCCTCGCGCGCCGTCGCAAACAGGGTCTGACCGACTGGTGAGGCGGTGACGGCGGCGGGCAGCGACCCCCACCCGTCGCAGATGTCGTGATCGTCCCATTGCATCAGTGAGGGCACCCGTGCGGCCAGCCAGGCGAAGGGAGGTGCTGCGTAGATCTGCGCATACCGCTCGAACAGACGCTGCCGCAGGTGGTGCCGCAGATCTGCCAGCGCATCTGCCGACGGGTTGCGTGGCAGGTCCTTGGGCCACCCCGCGCACAGCCTGTGATCCTTGGTGATCTCGTCGGCATAGATCTGGTCGCCGCCGTGCAGCAGCAACGACAGGGGCTGGCGACCGTGATCGTCGCGCATCCGCGCCCACATCACGTTTCGCTCCGACCCGTCGCGGTCGAGGTCGCCGACTTCCTCGCCGTTGCACGACACGAAGGCGGCCCGCAGATCGCCCGACATGTCGCTGGCCACTGCATAGGATTCGCCGTTCCAATCGTACAACGAGGCTCGGTCCGCCGGCAGCGTGAACCGGATACGCCAGACGGCAGCTTCGGCAAACGTCGCGATGCACGTGGGTGAAGCCGTCCCCTTCGGCGCAGTGACCGGCGGGGGCACGACGTGCCGGTTCGTGATGAACAAGGCAGCCAAATGCATGCAACCGTCGCGGAGGTCGTCCAGGAACAGGATGGGGCCAGTGATGGCGGGGCATAAACCGGACATGCGATGCGAGCTAGAGCGACCGCTGCGCGCCTGCAAGGGCCGCGCCATCACGGATACGCATCTTGCAACGCAGGTTGCGGGTCCACATTTGTGGACAAATCGAAAGGATACGACCCATGAACGTGCAGAAGCTGCTGGAACAATTTCTTGGACCCGATGCGACCGCTAGCCTCGGCGGTGACCGGCTGGCAGGACGTGCCGGGCTGGCCACACGGCAGCAAGGCAGCCTTGCGGGCCAGAGCGGCGACAGCATTGGCGACCTCCTACGGTCGGCGATCGGCGGCGGCGGATCGTCCGCGCAGCGTGGCGGCGGGCTGGGCGTGCCTGGTGCGGCCATGGGCGGGCTTGCCGCGGGCGGTCTGCTGGGCATGGTGTTGGGAGGCAAGAAAAAGAAACGCAAGAAGGGCTTCGGCGGTGGCGGCATGCTGAGCCATGGCGGCGCAGCCGTGCTGGGTGCCCTTGCCCATCGAGCCTACCAGAACTGGCAGGACGGGCAGCAAGTGGCGCAGGCTTCCATGGCGACGCTGGACGACGTGCCGCAGGACGGATCACGTTTCGCGCCCGTCATCGGAGCCGACGGCAAACCCTTTGCGCTCGCGCTGATCGGGTCGATGATCGCGGCGGCGAATGCCGACGGCCATATCGACGCGGACGAGCAGAATGTGATCTTTGACGCAGCCGACCGCGGTGGCCTTGATGCCGAGGGCAAGGCATTCATATTTGACGCGATCAAGCGGCCGCCGTCTCCGACGCAGATCGCGGCACTGGCGGCAGACCGAGAACAGGCTGCCGAACTATATCTGGCGGCACGGGTCGCCATTAACCCCGACGAACCGACCGAGATGGCCTTCCTGCACAACCTGTCACAGGCGCTGGACCTGCCTGCCGATCTCGTGAACCATCTGGACACACAGGTCGCAAGCAACCTCGAAGGTTGATGACTCGGCCCCTGCACCCAAGCCAGCCCCGACCGTTGTCACGACGATGGTCCCATCTGGCGAGAGCTTCTTCGCGACCGAATCCGGCTTTTACATCAACGCTGAGGTTGCGATCATGGCAAATTTCCATGTTGTCGCCGATTGCGACCGGCTCGATGTCGGCGGCGAGGCAAGGGCTTGAGATATCTTCCCCGTGCAGCCTCGGCCAGTATCATCTTGTCCAGCGTCAAATCCAACACGGCACCTCTGAGCCGGGTATACTCAGCCTCCAGCTCTTTCAGCCGTTTGAGCTGATCGCGGCTCATGCTACAATACTCCTTGCGACACCTATAGTAGGTCTGTATCGTCTCACCGATCTGCCGCACGGTCTCCTGCACTGATTTGCCTTGCCCTTGCAGCACTTCAACTTGTCGCAGTTTCAGCACGATTTTGGGCGAGAGCCTGCCCTGCATTCCGTAAAGCCGTCCATAAATTAAGTTGTCCAAATACTCGTCATCTCGGCGATTTCGGACCGGCCGGATGATTGTCCATCCGACGCACGGTTACCGGATTGGAAATGAGTGTGGCTTATCTAGGTTTGCCCCCGATATTCAATGTGCTGTACGCGAAGTTTCGCGGCGTTCAGAACTCCTACCGCTCGATCTAGAAACCTAGAACCAAGCCAATGCTATCGCCGCCAGGAGGACATACCTTGTTACTTTTGCAATTGTGACGAGCAGAACGAAGGGTACGAGGGGCTCCTTCATCAAGCCCGCGACGACGGTCAATGGATCGCCGACCACTGGTAGCCAACTCCCCAGAAGCGACCATCTGCCATAATGACGATACCAAATCTGAGCGCGTTCCAGTTGCTCGTCTGAACTCGGGAACCATCGTCTTTTTCTGAAACCCGACAGATATCGCCCGAAATACCAATTGATGACAGATCCCAACACGTTTCCGACCGTCGCGACAGTGATCAGAGCTATTACTGAGTGACGATCTGTTGCCAGGAACGCAACCAAGACGGCTTCCGACTGCATCGGGAAAACCGACGCCGCTACGAGGGCCGAACTGAATAGAAAAACGTAGGCGATCATGCTTCAAAAAGCGACTTATGCACTCTGACGTGGGGACATATGGCGTGAGCCCATCTTCCGCTACATGACCATTTGGAGGTGGCAATGCCAGATAAACCGAACTTTGGAGTAAAGTCGGCTTTATCGTTGGATGCGCCAAGACCCGTCAGCCTAATGGCGCGCACCTTTGTCACTGCCGCACCTCACCTTCAAAGTTCAATCTTGCAGAGTGGTGCGGCTTGACGCGCCTAACCCTGTGCGCCGCCTGCACGGGGCCAGTGCGGATGGTAATCGTCGATGACAATGGGATGACTGTGTCGTGTAGGGCCACGCAAATGTGGGTGGTCTTGCGGCAAGTCATCGTGGAGGTGTTCGACCGCAGTGTCGAGCTCCCGTGGCCAAAGCAGCATCCCACCCAGAAGTCCTGCGCCTGCCACCAGTGCCAAAACGATAAACGCGACGACGGGACCGAAGGCCGTGATCAGCCCCCCTGACAGCGGATAGGTCAGCAGCCAGCAGGCGTGCGACAGCGCAAATTGGGCCGCATAAACTGCAGGGCGATCTTCAGGGTGAGCCGATCGTTTCAGAAGGCGACCTGACGGTGTCAGCACAACCGAATAGCCGATGCCGATGGTGAGCCAACCCATGAGCAGGACGATCCATACGGGGCCAGCGACGGCGACCCACAAGCCCAACGCCAGCAGCACGATGACCAGACTTGATGCGCCAGCGATCATCACCGGGCAATCTGGCCGGTTGTCGAGAAGGCGAGGAAGTACCAGTGCAGCCAGCATGGAGCCGCCACCAAAGGCCCCAAGCGCCATGGCAACTTGCGTGTCGCCCAAACGAAGATTGGATTTGACCAGAATGACGGTATTCACGAGAACCATTGCCCCGGCCGCGGCGGCGGCAAGGTTCAGCGACAGCAGCCCCCGCAGCCGTGGCGTCGCCAGATAGATGCGCAGCCCGCGCGTAGTGCGGTCATAGATGCCGCGGGGCGCGGTCGGTTGCGGACTTGGCAGAAGTACCGAAACCACCAGCAGCGCGGAGCCGATGAATCCTATAACGGTGCCATAGAACAGCACCTGATAGCTGACGAAAGTCAGCAGGATCGCGGCCAGTGCCGGACTGATCAGATTCTCCAGATCATAGGCCAGCCGTGAGAGGGACAGGGCGCGTGTGTAACGGTCCTCTTCCGGCAGGATGTCGGGGATCGTGGCTTGAAACGTCGGGGTGAACGCGGCCGAGGCCGATTGCAGCACAAAGATCAGGACATAGACCTGCCAGATCTCGGTGACGAACGGCAGGCAA
The DNA here is from genome assembly GCF_049310965.1 of Loktanella sp. DJP18. Classification (NCBI taxonomy): domain Bacteria; kingdom Pseudomonadati; phylum Pseudomonadota; class Alphaproteobacteria; order Rhodobacterales; family Roseobacteraceae; genus Loktanella; species Loktanella sp. DJP18. The sequence continues at coordinate 8,782 of NZ_JBMERN010000111.1, forward strand.
AGTGCGACGACCGCGCGGACCAGATCGAGGCTGACGAGCATGGCGCGGCGGGGCCAGCGGTTTGCAAAGGCTCCGGCGATGGGTGCGACGCCCACGTAGGCCACCATCTTGATCGTGAACACCGTTCCCAGAACGAGTGCCGCGCGGTCGTCTGCCAGATCGTAGGCCAGCAGGCCAAGTGCGATGGTTGCCATGCCAGTGCCCAGCAGGGCCACGATCTGCGCCAGAAACAGGTGGCGATAAGTGCGGTCGGCCAAAACGGAAAGCATCGGTGTGACCTTACAGATATTTGAAGATGGCCTTGAATTCGGCGATTGCTGAAGGCCCACCTGGATCATCAGCGGTCATGGCGGCATCCAGGCAGTGATCGATGTGGTCTTGAATCAATGTTCGCTTGGCTTGCGCGATCGCTTTCTCAACCGCATGCAGCTGCTGCGCGAGATCCGTGCAGGGCCGCCCGCCCTCGATCATGCCGATGACGCTCAGCAAATGGCCGTTGGCGCGTTTCAGCCGCTTCACAATGTCGGTGTGGGTCGCATGGGTGGTCATGTCTGTCATCCCAAAATAATATCCTCCCGGGGGGGATAAAGCAAGCGAGCGTAAGGGCGACAGAGTTCTGTGGAATCCGGCGGCGTGAGACAACAGGTGAATTTTGTCCTGCGATGCATAACGATCCTTATCCTCGCGGCGGCAGCCCAGTCAGCGATCCACATTTCAGGGGAGCAAAACAGCTTCACCAGCCATTGCATCATAGTATCGTGAACAAGGTTTCACGTCAGCAGATAGACAGGAAGCGAACCGGCCTTTATCTGGGTCCCATGCGCAATTGGATCCGTCTTGTCACGCTCTGCCTCTCGCTTGCCCTGCTGGGCGGGATCCTGATGCATGATGCCGCAACCGCACAGATGCCTGTCCGCATGGCGTCGCATGCCATGGCTGCGGATTCCGTTTCAGACCAGAATTGCCCCGCCTGTCTGTCAAGCCCGACAGATACGGCGGCCTGCGATTTGGACTGCACGACACCCGTTCTGCTCTTTGCCTCTGCCCCAAGCGTGACTGCGGTCAAGAAGCGCGACGTGGATCCGGCTCCAGTCGTGAATTCGGGCCTGCATGGGTTTGATCCCGGCATCGAGCCTTCACCTCCACGAGATACGATCCTGATCTGAGCGGCCGCATCCGGAACGGATGACGGGCCGCTATCGCATTGCCTGCCGCGCAGCGGCAAGCCTGCGGACGATTTACTCGTTTCCCTTTAGGATCATCATCAATGTTGAACCACTTTTCGCGCGAGGTGACGCGCAGATGTATTTTGTTGATTGGTGCTACAGCCATCGGTGTGGCGATAGCCGCTCCCCAGATGTCTCACGCCGATACTGACCGGCTCAGAGTTCAGGCACTGACCTTCGACCAGGGGTCCGTCGTCGTCGCCTTGGACGCTGGCCTATGGCGGTTGGACAGTGACAGTGCAACTCATTTTCCGAGTCCTGGTGCCGTGTTCTCATTGACCAGCCACCCGGACCGTCCAGCCATGATTTTCGCCGCACTGCGCGGGGGTGGTTTACGCCGGAGTGTAGACGGCGGAGCTAATTGGACCGATGCCGGAACGGGCTTGCCCCTTGCCGCGGTTCTATCGGTCACGATGGGTGCCGCCGCACCGGACACACTCTACGCCGCAGTTGCCGGCGACGGGCTGTGGCGCAGCGAAGATGCAGGCGAGAGTTGGGCATTCGTCATGGATCGCCCGTACCTTGACGGCACAGAACAGGACGTACTCAGCCTCATATCGGTCGGCAGCCCATCCGGCATGGGCGGGATCTGGCTTTATGCCGGCACAGATGTCGGCCTAACACGCGTCCCGGACTGCTTTTGCCGCTGGCAGGACGTCACTGCAGGCGATGCGATGGATGCCATTGTGGCCGGTGAAACATCTGCATCGACGGCCCCTTTTCCGCCAAGTTCACCCGTCCGCAACCTTGGGGTCGCCAATGCCGCGCCTTCGCAGATTTACGCAGGGTCGACGACAGGCCTCTGGGCTTCGTCAGACGCCGGCGTAAATTGGTCGCTGGTATCACCGACGGTCGTCACCGCACTGGCCGTCGATCCACAAGACCCCCTGCACCTCGTAGCCGCCCGGACCGATGGCATCGCGGAGTCGCGAGATGGCGGCCAGACCTGGTCCCCCCTCACCTTCACACAGGAAAACTGACATGAACCGCAGATATCTTTTGGGCTCCGCCCTCTCCGTTGCCGCTGTACTCGCAGGCCTGCGCCCCACGGCGTCAACGGCGCAGCAAAGTCCCACCGCCAACGGCATAACAGCTCTCCCGGATGCAGTACCCGCAAATCGGCGCATGGCGATCTGGCGGGATCCTTCTTGTGGATGCTGCGATGTCTACGCCGACTACATGGAGGACAACGGTTTTGTTGTGACCCGTATCGACGACCGGGACTTCGACAAGCGCTCGATTGCGGTAGGCGTGCCCAAAGAGGGGCTGGGGTGCCATTTGGCAGAGGTCGACGGCTATTACGTCAGTGGTCTCGTGCCTTTTGAGATCATCGACCGTCTGACGGCAGAGCGCCCCGATGTGATTGGCATCACCCTGCCGGGGATGCCGCAAAACGCGCCCGGCATGGCGGGAAAAATCGGAGCCTTGAAAATCTACGCATTCAACGCGGACGGCGTTTCCGTCTACTCGAATGAGTGAGCTTTAAATGACTGAGATGATGACGGACATGATGATGGCAGGGTGCGACGTCCTTATGCTTGTAGTCGGTGCGGTGCTGGTCCTGAGCGTGATGGCGCTGATCAAATATCTCCGGCAACCCGCATGAGATCGATGCTTCGTTCCACCGTGATAGGAGTAGCCATGGCACTCATCACGCTAGCTGCCGCAGCACAGACCCAGGATGACACGGTCACTTTGGATGATGCAAACCTATCTGCGTCGTCCGGCGCATACAGGACCGCGCAAGGAAAGGCCCTCTACGTGGCGAACTGCGCCTCTTGCCACGGTGCCAACCTAGAAGGTCAGTCTGACTGGCGTCGCCGACTGGACACGGGGCGCATGCCTGCGCCCCCGCATGATGAAACCGGCCATACGTGGCACCATCCCGATGCGGCTCTACTCAAAATTATCAAGTCGGGACTGGATGCCGTGATCCCGGGGTATGAGAGCGATATGCCAGCGTTCGGCAGCACCCTGAGCGATGCAGAGATTACGGACGTTCTGGCCTACATCAAAAGCACCTGGCCTGACCGGCAGCGTGATTTTCAAGCAGAGGTCACCGCCAACGATCTTGCCGACCCTTAGAAAATCTTGCGTAGCATGATTGGCACCGCGAACTTTGTGGTAAAATGTCACAGCCGACCTGACCGTTTGCAGGCTGAAAGATAGTTGAGGCGCAGAGTATCCCAGTCTATTGTGACATCAATCAGTCAGAAGGCGGTCAACCGCTTCTGCTGGGACGAAAGTCTCAAAACTTCCCGGGCAGGATTTTCATTCGATGCAGTTCTTCAATCGTCGCAATGCGTCGCTGGCTATGCTCGCAGCATTAGCCGCATGTGGCAAAAGCAATCCCGCAAGTGCTGTCCCACCGCCCGTGTTCAAACGATATGACGGAACTGCGGTAACGCAGGTGGCCGTTTATTAG
>NZ_JBMERN010000112.1:0-12238 GCF_049310965.1 Loktanella sp. DJP18
CCATATTCTCATTTCCGACTGCCGTATGAGTCAGCTTGCCGAAGCTTTCATTGGTCAGCGGGTTGAGCGAAAGGGCGCGGCGCGCAAAATGCGCCCGCATGTCAGACGACATGTTGGCCGTGTAAACCTTTCGCCAGATGCCGTGATCCTCGATTTTTGGCAGATGGTAGAGATCATCACCGAGGCAATCCTCCGCATGCTTGAGTAAATCGAAATCTGCTGCACTGATGACGATTTCCAGGGTCAGTGCGTCTGCCGGGCAAGCGGGCACGTGCCTCATGGCCTCACCAAGCACGGATGTGCGGGACATGGCCAAAGGTATGGCAATGTATCCACACAGGGCGCGCAGATGCTCCTGGGCTGGCGTCCCGCGCTGTGAATACATGAGCTGTCCTCTCCTCTTCTCTCGTCGGGTGCCTGCACACCGGGTCGTCGTGTAAAGCGACCCGGTGTGCAGGCACCGCTTATTCTGCCGACGCCGCCGCCGCTGCTGCTGTTGTTGTTGTTGTTGTTGTTGTTGTTGTTGTCACCCGTGACGACAACAGACCCGTGCTCCACTCAGGTTGCTGCCGCAACATGTCCCGGAAATCCTTCACCGTCATACGGAAGCAGTGCGAGTAGGAAATTGCGCGCACCGTGGCAGGCTTCAGCGCGGGGTTCAGGACGCGCAGCTGGCCAAAGGCCTGGCCACGCCCCAGACGCTGGATATCACCCTCCCGGTCGACTTCCACGGCACCATTCGCGATGAAGTAGATCTGGTCGACGCGGTCGCCTGGTTTATAGATCGTGGTGTTGGCGGCGAAGACGGCCGGACGCATGCGCTTGGCGACATCAGCAAGCTGCTTGTCTGAAAATCCCTCGAAGAGCCGCAACATCCGCAACAGCTCTGGTTTTGCGTGCTCGATGTCGATGTGTCCCGCGCGCCGGACCGACCTATTCAGGTCTTCTGCCTCTGCAATGAGCGAGCGTGCGATATCAGGTGCAATGACGCCCGAGTCGAGCAGCGTATTGATCTGTGCGATCTCTTCATGGTGCGCATAGCGCTGAACCATGGATTGCTCGAGGTCGTGGGCAAATGCAGGGTATTGGAGGCGGATCGCTTCAATATTGCGCTCCAGTTCTTCGCGTCTTCTACTCACGATTTCGGCGATGATTTCGGTGATGCGCCCTCCAAAGATCGGCTTCAGTCGCGCATCGACATACCAAACGAGCTGCGCCACGAGCACACGGTTGACGAGCAGATAGTGGAAACGCCTGGCGATATAGCTGGCCAGAGGACCTTCCGCACCGGTCATGCGGTAAAGGGTGCTGACGACCCTGAACTGCGCCGTCTGGCGGTAAGGCAGACGTGCGGCGCGCAGGTATCCCACGTGCCCCACCATGCGCGCCTCGTCGCGCATCACGTCGAGTGCATAGAGATACTGGTCGATCATTGATGACGGAAGTCCTGAGCTCCAGCGCTGGTCGAGCAGGAGGTTGCGCTCGTGGTTCACCAGCGCGCCAAGTGCCAGTCGCAGCTTTTCCTTGTCGGTGATTTCCGTCTCGAACGATGTGTCGTTGAGGGCGGCCTTCAGTCGCTTCTCGTACGGCGTGATGGCATTCTCGACCAGTGCTGTGTCGAGACCGGCGCGGCGCGCGAATTGTCTCACGCGGTCCCGGGTGGCATCAATCGCTCTCCCGAGAGCCTGGTTGCGCAACGCCCGGTCGACGGGTGCCAGCTGTATCAACCCCAGGCGGTCGACGATAATCCTCAAAGTCGTGCCCTGCACAAGGAGGGTCCAGAGCGTATATCCCGTCGCGAGGAATGTAATGACGCTTTTGACATCAGGCGCGATGAGGGTATTTTCAGCCACGGACAGGACAAGGGCAAGAGTCATGGCCCCCCGGAGTCCACCCCAAAGCAAAGCTGTCGACATCTGGTGGCCGACAGGTCGCATCAGCCCGGCCGCAGCCAGCAGAGGGGCAACGCCCCAGAGAATGATTGCACGGGCGGTTAGGGCGGTCACGATGACGACCGCAAGCATCAACATGTTCGAGATGGATGCCTGTGCCAGGATGCGCGGCACGATAAGGGCGGCGAAGATGAAAATGAGCCCTGTCGACCAGTCGGCAACCTGGTCGAGAAGCTCCCGCATGAAACGGAAATCAACCCTGTCAAAACGGGACCTCGCAATGGCGCCGATGGTAATGCCGGCTGCAACCGTTGCGACGACGCCAGAGACGTAAGGGGAGGCGGCACAGGCAGAGAAGAGAATGTAGGGCGTGATCAGGGTCAGTGTGATCTGTGCTGATCGGAACTGACGTAGTCGACCGAGAAGGCGAGCTACCACCATGCCGGAGGCAATACCGACTACTGCACCTGCGATCAAGCCTGTGCCGATTTGAAGTCCGAAATCACGCCAGGACGGTGTTGCTCCAATCAGCAGTGCTGCGAGAAGTGCGTTGAACGCGGCGATCGCTGTCGCGTCATTTAGAAGACTTTCGCCTTCGACGAGGCGTGTGAGGCGCGCTGGCGCTCCGAGATCGCGAAACATGCTGATGACGGCGCTGGGGTCTGTGGTTGCGATGATGGCGCCCAGCAGTAGGCAGGCCGTAAGACTGATCCCGGAAATCAGGTGGACTGCGCCGCCGATAAGGCCGATCGAAAGCAGCACGGCAAGGATGGCGAGCAGCATGATTGCAACGCTATCGCGTACGAGATGTCGGATGTCGACACCGACGGCCCCTTGGAAGAGCAGGACAGGCAACAGAACATATACGAAGATATCCGAGGAGATCGGCAAACTTAGGACTGTCGCGGCCGTCTCGCCAACTTTTGCCAGCGGTCCGTAAATCAAGTGGGACTGAGCCCAGTTTGCTGCGATCGACAAGATGATGCCGGCAATAGCCAGGACCGCGGCAAGTGGAAGCTTCAGCCTTGCGGCAAGAGGCTGACAGAGTGCCGAAACCAGGAAGAGGCTCGCTAAGGCGGATACGATGATCTGTATTGGCATTGCATTGCTTTCCGGATCTGTCGGTTGTCGGCTGAATGAACGCCTCCTGGTGATCGGATTTCAATCAGGCTCATATGTGTCCTGGCTCCGCACTCATAAGATGGTGATGGTCCTGGCAATGCGGCAGGATAAAATGCAAAAGGCCGCCCGACATGCGGGCGGCCACTCTGTGATGCCGCATTTGGGTGCGGACGATGGCTTACTGAGCGTTGGCCGGCATCAGCTCATCAGGAAGATCCGCGGGCAGCTGATTGCTGTTTTCAGTGTCCTGCGATTGATCGTCAGGTGCCTGGGTCTCAGCGGGAGTTTCAGCCGCAGGATCTGTCTGCCCAGGTGCGGGTGTTTCAGTTTCAGGCTGTGTGGCTGGTGCGGCCTTCGTTGCAGATGCTGGCTTCGAACCCCCTATGGCACGGCCATTTTTTGCGGTCCAAACGGTGATATCCTTCACCAGTGTCGCAGCTGCGAAAGTTGCTGCAAGGCGTGGATTTTCGAACTCCATCGGCTCCATGACGCGCAACATATCACCCACTGGAGCGAGATTGCCATTTTTGGCCGCTTGCTCGCGGGCTTCCAACTGCGGCGGGTTGAGTGATTTGCCGATGGCGGCGGTCACGATACTGCCAGGCAGGAGGACGGATGTCTGGCTTTTCTTGTCGTATTTGATGTAGGCAATCGTTCTCTTGCGGCGCATGACGTGTGTCGCATCTTCTGGCCAGCCCGGATCTTCGACTGACATCTCTGCGGTGGCAGGTTTGGAGCTTGCAGGCACCGCTTTTTCAGCCTTGGGTGCATCTGCGGCTTTTTGTGCGGATGCGGCTTTTGCGGGTTTGGCTTTTGTAGATTTCGCCTTTGCAGGTTTGACTTTGCCAACTTTCGTTGCGGCCTTCTGCTTTGCAGCCGGAGCCCCGGCAGGCGCGGTCTCTTGCCCGGCAGTAGCCGTAGAGGATTGGGTTGACGCGACCGCATCACCGTTGATGCTGACAGTGAGGCGAGCGATGGCGGCCTTGACCGCCTCAGCGCCAGCTTCCTTGCCGGCGATGCTGGACTGGATCGCACTGACAAGGGCGTCCGAGCCTGCAAGGTGAGCCTTGAGAGCAGCGGTCACTTCGTCATCGATCGACTCTGCGCTCCATGCCGCATTCAGTTCTCCAGATTTCAGAGCGCCTTTGCGGAACAGTGACAGCATTGGAAATGCACTGCGCGCGACCGGGACGGTCTCGAGCGAACCTGTCATGAAGGCAGCCTCGGGATGTGCGCTGTGGAAAACACTCCAGGTCATGCCGTTCGTCACTACTACCCATGAGGGCGCATCGCTTGCGACATCGTAAGAAGCCGGAATGTCAGTGCTCATGGACAAAGCGTGAACAAGAAGGGATTTGCCGCCTTCTTCGAGGTAGACCTTATCGCCATCCTGGCGCCGGACCTGACGCGGGTCGCGGGTGTTCCAGCCAAGGGCAGTCAGAACGGGATCGATGCAGAGAAAGACGACATCTGCTGGCGTCAGATCGATGGATCTTTTCCCGAGAGCGCGAACAGCTTTGGCAGCTTCGAGAATATTTGCCTGAATCTCAGGCGTGAGGGTAGTATCGGCCATAATTTATCTGGTCCTTATCATGGTGTGCCGCCGGAGAACCTCGAGGAAATTCTGACACAAGGTTTAACGGTCGGAAATTGCCGTGTAGACGTCACCGGAATAATCCGGCTGCTGACGCTTGTCACCGCCTTTCACAAGTTCCATCTCCAAAAAGCGACCTATAGGTCTATGGTCGGCAATTTTACTTGGAGCACTGAGCATGAAATTACCGATCCGTGTTACCGAAGCAGCGTTTTTACGTCTCGAAGAGATTAACGCAGGTGCCGCCAACGACGCGCGCCAGAAGCTGAGAATTTCGGTTTTAGGGGGAGGCTGTTCAGGATTTCGCTACGAAATGGAACTTGTTTCTGCTTCGCAGGTTGAAGACATCGTTTTGTCAAACGGTGTAAACGAAGTTCTGATCGATCCCGTATCGTTGCCATATCTGGATGGCGCTGCAATCGACTTCCAGGACGAAGTTGTGGGCGCCCGGTTTGTCATCGACAATCCGAACGCCGCATCCTCATGTGGCTGTGGGGTCAGTTTTTCGATCTGAGGCCGGCGGAGGATATCCGCCGTCAATCATCCAAGTTCAAATCCTGCTGCGCGCTTCTTGGCGATAACCGATCCGAAGAGCTTGCCCTTCGCTGGCAAAATGCCTGCGACTTCAGCGCCCTTGACTTTGCCTGGAACGTTGTCGGACGCAAGACTGCCTGCTGTAGCCAACCACGCCGTCGCAAGTTCGTCCTTGGGGTTCTTCTTGAGGCGTCGCATTGCGACATCCTCCAGATGATCTGCGGGGAGCGTGTTAGATCTCTTGATGATGCCACCTGCTTGGTCAAGGACGTCAGCATTGCGGATCTTCCTGCGTGGATCTGCATCGCTCAGCGCGCCGAAGCGCACGAGATCATCGCGAACCGCGATCCACGATCTACCTTGTGTCTTTGCAGCTTTGGCGATGTTGCCGGTCTCAAAACCGCGCGAGGCGCGCTCCCGGATCTGACTGTTGGATGCAGCGGCAGCCAGAGCCATCATATCCCGTGCGGCAGGATTTCTTGGATCGGCTTTTGTCATGCGGAATGCCATGAATTCAGCTTGCGTCGCAAGATCTGGTCGCTTGTGTGCCAGGTCATCAAGGGGTTTGAGCGTGTCTGCTCCGGCCATGACGACAGCAGCATAGCGCGCACGTGTTGCCGCATCTGCACCGTTGTTCTTCTGATCGCTGGCGATCTTCTCAAAATTCGTCATCAACTCTGACATCCGCAGGGATGAGAGCTTGGAGACTTGAACGGGGTCGATCTGCATCCGTGGGTCTTCACGCGAAATCTCGCCACGCGCATACATGGCTTCTGCCGCTTCAGAGAATGTAAGGCTTCCTTCCGACGCAAGACGCGCGACAGAAGGAAAGGCTTCCAGGGAGGCCGCTTTTGATTTGTCGTATTTGGAGAACATGGAATATTCCTCGCGATGCAGTCACATCGTGGAAATAGGTCCTGCGGCGACACTTCGGGTGTCGCCGCCACCTGTTCATTTGCAGCGCGTGTCGACCTCACGCCGCCTTGGGCTTGGCGAGACTGACATTCGCTTTCCCGGCGTAAAGGTCGGCGATCATTTTCCGGCCGGCGGCGGTCGAAAGCAAGGCATCGAGCTGGGAGCCCAGGCTCTCATTGTGCGGATCGAGCGCACTCCATTCGCACGTTTCAGGGTCCGAGATCATGTCGAGGAGATCGCCGGTCGGCGCATACTCCAGGCCTGTGGTCGTGCTTGATGCAGTGGCGTAAAAGCCGCCTTTTTCGATTTGTGTATACTGGCAGTCGCTCGGCGTTGCGACCTCATCGACAAGCTCGCGCACTTCGGCAAGGTCGGCTGCGGCATACACGCCAACGAATTCGTGGTTGTCCAGGGTGCGAACGATTGCGAGCATCATGATGAGGGTCTCCGTCTTTCTTGTTCAAAGGCCGTTGTTGGCTTCGAATGGGAGATTGCGTCCACAGGATGCGGGGAGTTGTATTTTAATGATGGGGTCCAGTTAACGAACCGGCATCTCTGCCGGTTCGCATGTTGTGTAGGTCAGAGCATCTTGGCGGCATCACGTTGTGCCGCACTCCAGCGCTTGCCAAGGCGGCGCATCCTGATGGCGCATGTGACACAGCGCCCGATGGTATCGGCCTGGCTTTGGGCCGTGTAGCGCACGCCGACGTCAGGGTTCTTGCGCATGGCCTTTCGGGCGCGGATGTGAGTTTCGGCCGCATTGACCATCTGCTTGTAGTCGGCGACCCAAAGCAGGTAGGCCTCACGGCTTGCCAGATCACTGAAGATGCCGCTGGCGTCGATGTCTGCGATCGTCGCGTCGTCAGCGGGCAGGGTGGGGCCAACATTCCAGGGAAAGCCGCCGATGAAGGCAACTATGGCCTTCTGCGCATCTGTGTTGAAGTCGTTCTTGGGTGTGTCGGTTGTTGTGGTGTCGAAAGCCATCGTGAAAATCTCCTGATATATCGATGGTGAACGGGATTTGGATAGGTTACCTGGCTGTCGGGTTATCAGGTCATGATGCGCCTCCCCTTGAGCGCGCAGCACCCCAAAGCGGCAGCCGCGACAGGAGTCTGCGGGCATCCGAGCGCGTGATTGGCCCGATACCGAGCGCAGTGACTGTCGGCGATCCATCGAAATCAGGCAGCTCGAGATGGTCCCTGTCAGTGATCAGGGCGTGCGGAATACCTCTGGAAACCATCTTGTCGCGCAGGGCGATGAGGTTTGTCAGAGAGCCGCCGTCGAGGGTTATTTTCGTGCCTGGCGTGAGACGTGCATAAGCTTCGGACCGCGGATCACGGTCAGCAAGGGCTGCAATGAAGGTCTGAACGTAGGCGTGCCCGCATTGTGCAATCGCTTTTCCAGAGCTGATCTGGATATCGCTGCGCAGAACCGCGTAAAGCCGCAGGTCCTGTTCTCTTTCCTCGGTTGCGATCGTGGTCGCAGGGGCGTTTGAGGAGAGGTCTTCGATTTTGTCGGTGGTATCGATCTACAACATGGTCTTTTTTCTTCCTGTTTTCGCGTTCCGTTCTTTGAACATGGGACCGTTTAAGCGTCGCGCCAAGTGGTCTGCCGCTTTTTTTGGTGCCTCTGCCGGGCTTCGAACCCGGACACGAAGTTTTAGGGACTTCTGCTCTTCCAACGAGCTCCAGAGGCATGACAGGAATATTGGCTCGCTTTTCCGCGGAAGAAGTAAAATTCGGATCTGTTTCGAGAGGGGGCCTCCCGGGACCCATATCCTGCGCACACCACCGCGCTGGAGCGAACATGCTGGATACACCGACCGACTGCCTCGACAACCCATTCCTCAAGGACGGGTCGCATGTTTCACTCGACGTGCGCAATTATTGCGACGGCCGCGTACTCCTGGGGTGTGTGCGCGATGATGCGGCCGCGGTCGTTTTCTTCGATCCGCAGTATCGTGGCGTCATGGACAAGATGAAATATGGCAATGAGGGTCAGCGGCAGCGCCGTCGCTTTGAGATGGAGCAGATGCCGGAGGAGATGATCGTATCCTTCTTCCAGGACATCGACCGCGTTCTGCGCCCGTCCGGGCATCTCTTCCTCTGGGTCGACAAGTTTCATCTGTGTGAGGGCATCTCGAACTGGACGATGGGGACGCGTCTCGAGATCGTCGATCTTCTGACCTGGAACAAGGGCAAGATCGGGATGGGATACCGCACGCGCCGCAAATCGGAATACCTGATCATCCTGCAAAAAGCGCCGAAGCGGGCGAAGGGTGTCTGGACGAAGCACAACATTCCCGACGTGGTGGAGGAAAAGATCTCAGATCGCGGGCACGTGCATCAAAAGCCCGTCCTGTTGCAGACGGCCTTGCTGGAGGCCACGACAAATCCTGGTGATCTGATCATCGACCCTGCCGCTGGAAGTTTTTCAATCATGGAAGCGGCGCATCGTCTTCCGGGTCGTCACTTCCTTGGATCTGACCTGGTGAAGTTCGGCGGCGGCACGCCTGACCCGGATGACGCAGCAAGCGTCTGATCGAGGCGCCATTTCCTCCGCAACCGTCAGTGGCGATGCTCCGTGGGATTTTTGACGGCGGCCATTCTGACCAGGTTCCTGCGCATCGTTGACCTTCAGGCGGGATGCGCCACCGTTGTTCATCAGAGTCGATGTCGGGTTTCCGTAACGCGATGATCATATCAGGGGTGATCGCGGTGCGGCCCTGATTTGCTCAATTTGGCGTGCAACGCAGTTGCGCGTGCACCTCGTCTCGCATCATGATGAGTCTGTTCGTTGGTGCGGGAGATAGTGCGTGCAGGCTGGGATTGCAGAGACGGATTTTGACCAGGGGTTTGCACTCTTTCGCAAGATCCTGAAGGCGCATGAGCCTATGGGTCGTGACTTCACGGATTTCAGGTCCGGCGTGATCGACGGTCAGGAGGGATATAAATCCCGCGTGCATGCATTGGCAAGGACCAGGCTTGGCCTTGGCGACTGGCCGGCGTTCAAGCCTGGAGAAGGCGATATTCTCAGGCGGGTCATCGGGGCGATCGCCATTCCGGAGAACAATGTTCTGACATGGTGGCCGCCGGCGTTTGCGCATCGGGATCTTGTCCGGATCGAACAGGATGGGGGAGGCGAGTGCGCTGAGATCGAGCTTCTACTGCGGGATCTCTATCTCGATACGGCGTCTGAGGGAGAGATCTTTGACGCGCTTGTCGAGATGTTGGGCAAGAACTATCCCCTCCTGGGGTATCTGTTCTTCGTCAAGGATATGGACCGTTTCGTTCCCGTGACGCCCGGTGGCATCCAGCGTGGTCTCGCTGAGTCAGGTTGCAGCCTGAAGCTCAAGGGGCGCGCTTCCTGGTTAAACTATCAGGACTTGCTTTCTGATCTGCGGATGATCCAGGGCGTGCTTGCTGCGCGCACGGCCTCCGATGTCCGACTGATTGACGCCCATAGTTTTGCATGGGTGCTTGGAAGCTGGAGGAGGCCGGGGGAGGATGGGAAGGTTCCAGGTGTCGCTGCCGGATCGACCGTCACCGATGCGGCGGAGAAAGCACTCAGGCGCATGGCCTTTACGATCAAGGACACAATCAAGAATGCCAATGGCCAGATGGTTCTGAAAAAGGTCAAGGAAAAGGGCACCAACATGAGCGATGCGGAGATCGATGCGTATCTCCTTGTGCTCATGAAGCTTGGCCGCACCTGTCGTCTGACAGGGTGCCACATGCTCTACGATGGCGAAGCGGAAACACCCTTCGACAGGCATTTCCTGGTCTCTGCGGATCGGATCGATTCAAGTCTTGGATACGTGCGTGGCAACATCCAGCTGGTGTGCCAGTTCGCCAATTTTTTCAAAGGGCACCGCTATAACGATGACGTTTTCAGGCTCTTGCTTGCCCGCGTCGCCGAGGTGGAGGTGATCGGCTACACGTAGTCTTCAACGGCAGGCTTTTCGGCAGCCATAGCACGCTGTGACGCAAGGAAACGTTCGGCGTCCAATGCGGCCATGCAGCCCATGCCGGCCGACGTCACAGCCTGGCGATAGACGTGGTCCGTCAGGTCGCCAGCCGCAAAGACACCCGGGATCGCCGTGCGCGTCGTGCCTGGCTCGACTCTGACGTAGCCGCCAGAGTGCGTTTCGATCTTGCCCGCTACGAGTTCTGATGCCGGCTTATGTCCGATCGCAATGAAGACGCCCTTCACGGCGATATCAGATGTGACGACAGCTGCGTTATCGAGAACCCGGACCGTCTCGACACCGCGCGGAGCGGTGGTGCCCATGATCTCCACGATTTCGCTGCTCCACAGGACCTTGATCTTCGGGTTTGCGAACAACCGATTCTGAAGGATACGTTCGGCCCGGAGGCTGTCGCCGCGGTGCACGAGGGTCACGGAGGAGGCGAAGTTTGTCAGGAAGAGAGCCTCTTCAACGGCGGTGTTGCCGCCGCCGACGACCATTACGTCCTGGCCGCGATAGAAGAAGCCGTCACAGGTCGCACAGGCGCTGACGCCGAAGCCCTTGAAGAACTCCTCGCTTGGCAATCCAAGCCAACGGGCCTGGGCACCGGTGGCAAGAATGATGGAGTTCGCGGTCAGTGTCTTCCCACTGCCGAGCGTGGCTGTGTATGGGTATGTCTTGAAATCCAGATCGGTGACGATGTCAGCAATCATATCGCATCCTGTTTGGGCAGCATGCGCTTCCATGCGGATCATGAGATCCGGCCCCTCCACGCTTTCGTCGCCGGGCCAGTTCTCGACGTCCGTGGTGATCGTCAGTTGTCCACCGGGCTGAATGCCCTGGACCAGGATGGGTGCCAGCATGGCGCGCGCGGCATAGACACCGGCCGTGTAACCGGCAGGGCCTGAACCGATGATCAAGACAGAAGTGTGGGTGCGGGTGGCGTCGAGCATGTGATTTCCGGATGATATGAGATTGCGAGAAAGCTGTGTCTTCGGGGAGAGGCTGCGATCACTCGGCCGCATATGCCTCTGGGACGATATGCGAGGACCGCGCCTCGGCATGTGCCTTTGTCCAGTGCTGTCGGCAGAGCGTGACGTAGGTGTCATTGCCACCGATCTGGACCTGGTCACCTTCCAGCGTCGGGCGGCCTGAGGCATCCTTGCGCAGCACCATGGTGGCCTTGCGGCCGCAGTGGCAGATGGTCTTGAGCTCCCGCAGATCGTCGCTGAGGGCCATGAGCGCATCAGAGCCCTCGAAGAGGTGACCACGGAAGTCCGTGCGCAGACCGTAAGCCATGACGGGAATGCCCAGCATGTCTACGGCCGAGGCGAGCTGACCGACCTGTGTGCGGGTCAGGAATTGTGCCTCGTCCACGAGGATGCAGGCGATGCCGGCTTCTTTCGCGCCAAGCAGGTATTTGACCAGAAGGTCGTCTGTCTTGCTGAAAACCTGCGCGTCAGCCGAGATACCCATGCGGCTCGTGATTTTTGCGGTGCCATACCGGTCGTCCAGGGCTGCGGTCAGCAGCAGGCATGTCATACCCCGCTCCAAGTAGTTGAAGCGTGTCGCCAGAAGCTGGGTCGATTTTCCGGCGTTCATAGTGCTATAGATGAAGTGCAGTTTGGCCATCTGTGCGTGTCCTGATGTTGGGTCACCATGGAAGTGGTGTCATCGGGCGCTGCTCGATGATGATTTTCTCACCTTCCACCTCTGAAAGGCGGGCTGCGCAGCCCCACCCAAACGGGGTGCGGGGCGCGCCTTCAACTCGTATGTTCTTTAAGGAATGATCGGAGGAGGGACTTCCATCCCTCCTCGACCATGATGCCAACCGATCCCTGGCTTGTCAGTATTTTCCGCTTATCGGTTCGGCCCTGACGGGCGCTCGCTCGGACCCATACAGCTTACGCTGCACTCCATATTTTAAGACCGCAGGGCGTATATGCGGTCTTGCCGTGATGAGGATATGGGGCCGAAATAGTGTATCGGAAAAAGTGGCTTTGCAATTTCCGAATGCGGATGTCCGATACCAATCTCATTGAGATGAAAGACAGCACCCAAAATATGACGCAAGACCCTCATGTCGATGTGGGCTTTTGCTGCCAGCATGGCCGTGGCGCGCGTATCGCGGCATGGCTTGCTGTCTTTGTTCTTGCGCCGTTGTTTGTTGTCGCTCTCTTCTCGACCGCGGACAATGCTGTTTGGTCTTCAGTC
>NZ_JBMERN010000113.1:0-12170 GCF_049310965.1 Loktanella sp. DJP18
CAATCCGGGGAGCTTCACGAGGCGCAGGTCGATCTGCGAGCATCAGAAGGGTTTTGTTTTCATGAATGTCATCGTTCTTGCTCTCGTTGCGGTCAATGACGACGAGCCTCAAGCGCTGGCACTTTATCTTGACGTGATCGGTCGGTTGATCGCTGCCGCAGGTGCAAGGATGATAAGTCGGTTTCCTGTCACCAAGGTTGGGATCGGCAGGATTCCTGCCCCGCTCGTCATTCTTGTTGAATATCCAGATCGGAAGGCTGTCGACCTGGTCATTCAGAGTGATGTCTACAAGGCAATTGGTCCCATCCGCGACCGCGCTTTTTCAAGCTTTAACATGGCAATCGTTGCCCCGTGATCAGTAGCGCATGATCCCGTCCTCCATCTTCGAGATGTAGACCGTGTTCCCTCCGTCGTCTTTTGCCTTGTAAAGGGCTCTGTCGGCAATCCTGTAGTCTTTGCGGAAGGATGCCCTGGTCGGCTTCCAGATGGCTCCCGCACTTATAGAGAGTTGGACAGGCATATCACCTGCCATGAAGCGATGATCGCGAATGGCGCTGCGACATCGCTCAGCGATATTTTTTACCGTTGCCGCTTCGACGTCCTGCAACAGGATCAGGAACTCGTCACCGCCAAGACGACACACGTGGTCGTTTGAGCGAACTTCTTTCAAGGCCTTTTCGGCCACGAGAATGAGTGCCTGATCGCCGACATCATGGCCATACCTGTCATTGACGGACTTGAAGCCATCAAGATCGAAGCAGATGATGCCTGTGCCCCGGTCCCGGGTGCGCCTTGCCCGGGGCTGGACATAAAGGGTTTCCATTTTTCGCCGATTGACGAGACCGGTCAGCGCATCGTGATGTGCAGATTTTTCAAGATTGGAAAACTGGTCGAGGAGCGTGTCCTCTCTGCGCAGGAGTCCATATATCAATGTTGCGCCGAAGATGTTGTTGGTCAGATAGAAGACCGTAAGGCTGACCAGACGATCCTCCCAGATATCTTCGGCTAGGGTGAGTATCGCGAAGATATGGATCGACAGGCAGAAGCCGAGAGAAGTGCCGCGTCCAATGAGTCCGGCAAAGGCATCGCGCACGTAGGTGCGCCAGATCAAACCACCCCCGAATGAAAGTGCCAGAGCGAACAGGCCTGGGGCGATGCCCGGCCCTCCGACGGAAATGCGCAGAAGTGATCCTGCAATCAGAGGCACGAGGCCGACAAGCGGTCCGAACAATCCTGTGGCCACGCCTACAAAAAGGCACCTGACATCGAATGCCGCCCCTTCTGAAAGCTCAATGGGGTCCAACATCGTGTAGATGACGCTCACCGCAAAGATGAGTCCGATCGCTATGCTGTAAACGATACCAGCGTCTGCTGAGATCAGAGCCTTTTCAAGAGATGATCGCTTCAACACACCATAGAGAACAACAAGGAGCGAAATTACTCCCATCGTCTCGACGAACGATAGGACCTGTAAAAATGACCCGTCCACTATTTCTTCCGTTCGGTATGGAAACTGTTTTTATTGTAAATTTGTTCTAAGGAAGTGTTCTAAAAACATCGATGAAATCGTTGTGCTTCCCATGCCGCGTTATGACACATATCTTCCGTCTTGTGGCGGAAAAAATGATGAGAGATTTATTTTTCCTTATCGAGTCCTGCGGAATCGAAAATGCCAAAGCAAAAGGCCCCGGTGCCACAGTGGCGCCGGGGCTGATAGTTTGTGCACGCTGAATGTTACTATTACGTATCGCGACTGGCGTCAGAAGGTTGCGAACTGTGCGTGCAAGTTGTCGACCGGCACCATGAGACCCGGGTCGCAGTATGACGACGGACCGCAGGTATTCTCGACGGCATCAATATACATCGAGAACTTGCCATCGGGCGAGGTACGCAGGCTGTGCGGCACGTTCAGCTCATCGAGAATGTGCCCATACTGATCGAGGAAGGCGGTGTCGACCGACAGTTGAAAATTCCGCCAGCTGGCTTGTGTGGTTTCGGTTGCCTCCTTGGCGCGCACAAGCAGTTTTTTGATCGCATCGTCACTCGGCTTACTTTTGCCAAACGTAGCGCCCCGGCCTGTATCCTTGAAACCAAGCAGTAGCAGAGGGTTGCGCTCCGAAATGCACGCTTCCAACATCTCGGAAATAATGGTCATCGGCGTTGCGCCGACGACGGTCTGGGCCATGGCGGACAGAGAGTAGATCGCCTTTTCGATCAACTTTTCCTGGACGCGCGCGACCTTGATGAGGTCCTTGCGCGAGTGCACCGAAATGCCGACGCCATTGCCACGGGCAGCTTTCAGTGCGTCGAGGACTGCGTCATCCTTCAGCCAGTCCAGGCCGTAGGCTGTGAAGTTGAAGGTCAGCTTGCGTGCGGTCGCGGCCGCGATGATCTTGGCAAAGTCAGGATGATGTGCAGGTTCGCCGCCGCCGATGGCGACCTCAAAAACATTCATCGCGGAAAGCTGGTCGAAGATCCGCTCGATGCGGGCCAGAGGCGCGTGCATGCCAGCCTTCGTCGACCCCTGGTAGCAGAAGGTGCAGCCGTAACCACAGAAGTCGGTGATCTTGACGTCCACAAGTTCGGGTGTCTCTGACTTTGTGTAGGGCTCACGCGACCAGCGCACCTTTGTGCCGTTGTTGGGCTGGTAGCCCACGATCGCGGCACCATCTTTTTTCCATGTCAGGTCGGAGCCCAGCTCGATTGCAACGCCGGCGGCCGTGAGGGCGGTGCTGGGCCTGTCGTAGTTGTCGTCGTAGCCGTAGATCGTGATGTTGTCTGACAACATGAAATCCAGCCAGTCCGCAAACCCTACACCACCCGCCTGGAAGCGATGGAACTGCATGCTGGTCTGGTCTTCGATCGGCAGCTCCATGCCGCGCGCTTCAACCATGACATCTCCGACACCGTAGTTTCGCAGCACCTGGCTGACGGCGATCATCTCGTGGTTCGAGATGTTCAGGTAGCTGGTATCACGCAACAGGTAGAGAGCTTTTTCGCGCATGTCAGAGAACACGAATTTATCGCGGGAGAATTCATCAATACTGTTGATTTCGGTGGCCGGCATCGCTGCGTCAATCCGCGGGTCGTTTGCGGAGTGAAAGATGATCCCATGTGCGGAGCTGGAGTTGGTGGCATGACCTAGGCGGGCTGTATGCGGGATTGTGTGTCGGCCGATCGGACTGATCAGGTTTGGGGTGTAATTTGCATGAAGATGTCCTGGCTCGCATCGAGGTCGATACCATCGTCTGCGGCGCGGGCTCTGTATCGGTCGCATTCTTCCAGGTTGCCGGTCCTGATGTGGTTCATCAGTTCCGCAGCGCCGCAGTCGTTCGCAACAACGTCGCAGTAAAACTGCCTGTTATCGCCTCCTACGCTCGGCAATCCTTCGACGATCGTCAAGCTGTAGCCGCAACTCTCCCAGGTATGTTGGTGCGCGAGCGCTAGCGCGTTGAAATCTTTCATGACGTGATTTCTTTCATCTCTGTTCATACCGCCCGGCGGGGTGCCGGGGCCTCATGGAAAGGCCCCGGTTCGCCGTAGGGAGAACAGTTCGTCGTGATCCGGCTTGCTTCAGCAGCCGGGACGGCCGATCACCAGGACCCACAAAGGATCGTGAGAGCCATCCGTATCGGCGGCGCGGGCCAAGCCGAATTCCGTAGCGCGCGGGTGCAGCAGGTTCGAGCGGTGGCCCGGAGAGTTCAGCCAGCCAGTCATCATTGTCTGTGGGTCTGCATGGACTTTCCCCCAGCCAAGGTTCTCGGCCGCGAGGCAGGCTGAGTAGCCGGCCTTGGCGACGCGCTGCGTGACATGATCGCCATTCGTGGACGCGTGGCCGAAGAAGTTGTTGCGGGCCATGTCTGCGCCGTGGGCCCGAGCTGCCGCGTCCAGACGCGGATTGCGTGTCAGGGGTGGCAGATAATAGTAGGCCCGCGTGTCGGCCAGGAGGCCTGTCATCTGGTATTCTGGGGCTTGTGTGACGCTCGCTGCGCCAGGCGTTTCGGTTGAAGGGTCGCCGCATGCCGCGAGGGAGAGGCAGGCTGCCAGGATACCCAGGCCGCGGAAGATGGTTGTTTTGCAGGTCATTGCATGCTCCGTTCTGATGCCCGGAGGAAATGCGTCTCTTTGGCGTGTTGCAGAAACGGATCAGAAAACAAAGGTGACCGAGCAGCCCGCAACTGTCGCAAGTGCATCGGCGGCTTCAACGTGACCGCTACCTGTCGAGTCCCACGCTTCCTTTGCAAGTCCGGCACCAAGCGCTGCGATGCATCCCTTGGCCTGACTGCCAGTCACATGGGTCGTGACGGCAGAAATGCCGGCGCCGACAGCGAAGTGCTTCGCTTTGTCTTCAGCGCAGCCCGAGAGAAACCCTGCTACCAGAAGCAGTGGAAGAATGATGTTCGATCGGGTCGCGCGCATGAATAAGCCTGTCCGGTTCTGCCTGAACCGGAGATCGGATCGTTTTGTGCGTCACGGAAAAATGCCACGCCCCGTCACCCGGGGCGTGGCATCAGTGCATCTCAACTGCCGAAGGCTGCCAGAACGGCGTGGTTGGACAAGCCCTTGAACGACATCTGCCGCATCGGGCTCCAGGATATTTTGAAGCGATCGGCCGGCGCTTCGCGCGGGCTAACTTGCCGGATATCGAGGGTGATTTCAGGCATCGTCTTGAGGATACCTGCCATCTGTGCGCGAGTGGCGGCAGGTAGCCAGATCCGTCCACCGAGATCTGTGTAGGCGTCTGCCGTGCCGGCCAGCACGATGGGTTCGTCGAGCTGAAAACCCATGCTGTTGTACGTGATCCGGATCGGCGGCACGACAATCAAGAGCATGTCGTCGAAGCTCTCCCGCCCCTCCAACCTGATCTTTTCTGCGATACGTGGGGTGGAAAGGACAGCGCCCATGATCGCGGTTTCGGTGTTCGACGGGGATAGGACGTCCGTCAGATCGTCGACTTTTTCGAAGTCGTGGGTGCCAAAGATATCCATATCATCGAGGAAGATGCGCGCATATCCTGTGATGTCAGTGAAGGTGGAGGTGGCATCGGACTGGCTCAGCCGGGCCTTTCCCTTCACGCCATGCCCGCCGGGCCCCATCAGCACGATGCGGTCTCCGCGCCAGCGGCCGCCGATGTAGAATGGGCCTGTGTGGTGCAGGTCGCCGCTCCCGCGCGCCTCGTGATGGAATAGCATGGCTTGCACGACCTTGCTGCTGTCACCGATCATGATGCCGGTGAGATCCGGCGTATCCCCCAGGTCGGCCGGGTTGATGAGTTCCATCCGGTCCAGATTGACCCAGATGAGTGCACTGCCCCCATCAGCCTCGGCGACGGAGGGAACCGTATCGGGCGCGTTTGCCGCCTCTGGCATGTGTGCGGGAGCGCGCCGCCAGGATTGGTTGGAGATCGATGGGATGCGTGCATGAAAGTCTGCGGTTGATTGTTGCATCTGCGCCGTGAGGCCGCTGATGTCCTCATCCCACCCGGTGGGGTGCTCATCCGATGGCTTGACGCGAATGGTATGACCATAGTCCGTGCTTGATTGGCCTGCGATGTCCATGTTGGTATAGCGAATGCCCAAAACGCGCTCGAGCAGCGGCTTCAATGCGGCTGCGATACATTTTGGATTTTTTGATCGCCGGCCCCGCTTCAGAGGCGCGTTCTTTACGCCTGCATTGAGGTAGAGTTCCGTCTCGGAGGCTGTGAGGACATCGTCTCGGCCGATCAGATCCTCATCTTCGCGGTAATCGCCGATCATGAGAGGGGCGTGCCCTGCCCACAGGCCCGTCGGGGCCCAGGGGAGATCGCGGGGATGCTGCGTCAGACCGTCTGCACACAGGAAAGCCAAGACCGCCGGAACGGGCGCCGAAAAGACCTGCTCGATGGCCTTGCCGCCCGAGTTCAGGGTGTCTGGCTGGACGCAGGTGCCTGCCGTTGGGCAGATGAGCTTGTGATATTGACCCATGGGACTTTCTTTCTGTTTTTCTGACGCTAAGGCAAGCATTGCTTCAGAGACCCTGCCGGAGGGGCATGGTATTTTGTGATCACAATTTGTGATTTCAAGCTGTGGTGTCGGCGGGGTCAGACCTGCCCTGCGAGGCTTATCAGGATGTCGATGAAAACATCGTCAGGACTGTTTTGCCCATAGATAGTCTGGAGAACACCAGCCGCGGCGTAGTGGGCGATGACAGGCGCTGTTTTCTCGCGGTAAATCCTCAGTCTTTCGACGAGCACCAAGGGCTTGTCATCTGTGCGGGCAGATGCCGACCCTGCTGCGCGTGCTGCAATGCGACTGACAAGGATCGCATCTGCAACGTCGAGCATGAGGGCCGCCGTGAGGCTCAGACCGCGATTTGCGAGCATTGTGTCGAGTGCAATCGCCTGCGGCACGGTGCGCGGGAAGCCATCCAGGATGAAACCGTCTTTGCAGTCTGGATGCGAGATGCGATTGGAGATCATGGCGACTACCATTTCGTCCGTTGCGAATTGTCCCCGCGCCAGCGTAGCGGCAATGGTGCGACCAAGATCTGTGTCGCCGGTCGCAATCTCGCGCAGCATGTCGCCTGTCGACAGGTGTGGGATGAGAAATCGGGTAGAGAGCTTTGCGCCTTGTGTGCCTTTGCCTGCCCCCGGTGGGCCGAAGAGTGTGATGATCAGCACGTTTCTTTCTCCTGTCACTGCGGGGCGCGGCACACCTTGCTTTGCCAAAGGTGTGCCGTGATCTCGGAATGTCGGATCTCGCTGCTGCGCACGGAAATTACCTTTTCAAAATCTGACTTTTGGAGAAATGAAATGTGACGAGAATTTTTCAAGACCCGTGACGCGACCCATCTTCATTCCAGGGCTAGAGCAATTTCTGCCTGACGAGATGGAGTGATGACGATGGTGCTGAGGGTTCCGGCATACCAGGCAGCCGGTGCTGCCAAGATATGCTTCGAGGAGGCAGAGCTGGCATCTGTCGACCTTGGCAATACGATGCAGCGTGGTCTTGAGACCGGTGCTGCGATGCAGGATCTCTACTATCGCATGACAGACACCACGCGCGTCGAAGTTGCCCAGCTCGTGCGCAAGGAGCTCGACCATACTGGTCATCGTCTCGAGGTGCATGTCGCCACTCTGCGGCGGATCGAGGACTTCTTTGTGAAGGCGTCGTCCATTGCTGATAGCCAGGATCGCATGATCGATCTACCTGAGGATATCGCAGATCTCATCATGGGCTACATGGACGAGGCCTTCGCCAATTTCGTCGATTGCCTTTTTGAAACGAACGGCGAGAACATCGCGAGGAAAGGTTTGTCGCGCGACGAGGTCATTTCCATGATCCCTCGCTATAATCCTGAAGTCGATGTCTCGAGACTGTGGTGCAATGCTGTGTCTGCTCGCCGCTTCTGATCCGGGTCGGCTTTGAGAAGGTCAATGCGGACATGATGCGGTGCATGATGAGCCCTGGTTGACCTAATCCGAATGAGCCCGCCGGTTTCCGGACGGGCTCATTTTAATTTTGTGGCAGCTTCGATCTCTCGCCATCTCGAAAGACAGGCAGACAGACAGGAATATCAGTCTTGGACACTGACCCGCTCGCACCCTTGTCCTTCATGACATTCGCGAGATTACCGGGGTTTATCAGGACGCCTTCGTGGTTTCAGTGACCAGAGATTTCGCTTCCCTCTTCGTGGTATCAGGAACTTCCTGGAATGACGGTCCTGATATGCAGCTCCCGAAGCTGGGCGCTCTCTGCTTCCTTCGGTCCCTCCATCATGACGTCTTGAGCCTGCTGGTTCATCGGGAAGAGCATCACCTCCCTGATGGCCTCTTCCCCCGCGAGGAGCATCACAATTCTGTCGATGCCCGCTGCACAGCCACCGTGGGGCGGGGCACCATGCTGGAGGGCTTCATAAAGGGCACCAAAGCGCCGCTTCACTTCATCCTCTCCATAGCCCGCAATCGCGAAGACCTTGAGCATGGTTTCGGGGTCGTGGTTGCGGATGGGGCCCGACAGAAGCTCATAGCCGTTGCACGCGAGGTCATACTGCACACCCGTAATCTCAAGGGGATCTCCCTCCAGTGCATCCTTACCTCCCTTGGGCATCGAGAGGGGGTTGTGCTCGAACCCTATGGTGCCGGTGGCCTTGTCCCGTTCGAGCATGGGGAGGTCGGTGATCCATGCGAAGGCAAAGCGATCTTCCTCGAACAGACCGAGTGCGCGACCGATCTCGACGCGCGCCTTCGCGGCCACGGGCTCGAAGTGCTCAGGCAAACCTGCGCAGAACATGACAGCGTCACCCGCCCCAAGGCACATTTCCACCCGCAGCGCCTCGGTGGCCGCGAGGCCGATAGCTTTGGCAATGGGCCCGGCGGCCTCCGGTGCTTCCGCATCGCCACGCCAGAAGATATATCCCATGCCCGATAGCCCTTCAGCGCGCGCAAAGGCATCCATGCGCTCGCAGAACTTGCGGCTGCCGCCGCCTGGCGCCGGGATGGCCCGGATCTGCGTGCCGGCCTTCTCGAGGATCTGCGCAAAGACACTGAACCCTGAGCCGCGGAAGTAATCGGAGACGACACGCATCCTGATCGGACATCGCAGGTCAGGCTTATCGGTCCCGTATATCCCCTTTGCCTCACGATAGGGAATGGACGGCCACTCCGTGTCGACGGATGCGCCTTTCCCGTAGGTGGAGAAGACACCACCCAGAACGTCTTCCACCAGTGCGAAGATCTCTTCCTGCGTGGTGAAGCTCATTTCCAAGTCCAGCTGGTAGAAGTCAGTGGGTGAACGGTCGGCCCGAGGCGTCTCATCCCGGAAGCAGGGCGCCACCTGGAAGTAGCGATCGAAGCCTGCTACCATCAGGAGCTGCTTAAACATCTGAGGCGCCTGGGGAAGAGCATAGAACTTTCCGGGGTGGAGACGGGATGGCACGAGGAAGTCGCGCGCGCCCTCGGGGGACGGGACCGTGATGATCGGCGTCTGGTGCTCGTGGAAGCCTTTGGCCCACATGGCCTGTCGCATAGATGCGATAACCTTTGAGCGCAGGATCATCTTCTCCTGCATGGCAGGGCGACGCAGGTCGAGGTAGCGATACTTCAGGCGCGTCTCTTCGGGATACTCCTGATCACCGTATACGGGGAGGGGAAGAGCCTTCGACCTTCCCAGGACATCGATTTGCGCGGCTGTGAGTTCGACGGCACCAGTGGTGATAGTCTTGTTCGCCAGGTGAGGGGCGCGCAATGCGACTTGGCCCTCTACGGTGATACACCATTCGGGATGAACCTCTCGCAATGCCGTAAAGGCGTCAGTGCCTTCATGGACCACGACCTGTGTCAAACCAGTCGTGTCGCGCAAGTCGAGAAAGAGAACGCCTCCATGGTCACGGATGCGGTGAACCCATCCGGAGAGCTTATGGGTCTGACCTTCGTGGGCAGCCTGAAGCGCGCCGCACGTGATTGTTCTGTAGGGATGCATGATTGTCTGCCTGTCTGTCTTTCGAGGATGCTGGTGAAAGTTGGCCAGAGCTCGCGAGGACGGACGAGGCAGATGACCGGGGTGTCAGACCCGGCGCCTGGTTTCAGGCTGAGGTCCGACGCACGAAGCCGGACCTGATTTCCTTGGGTGTGCCACCGAACCGGTGGCGCACGACCTCAGATCACGTCCGGCGTGATATTGCGATCATCATTATTGGAGCGCGCACGCGGGCTCACGATGCGCAGCGATTGCGCGACACGGGCGATCAGCCCTTCATGTGGTACTTCGTGTGCCATTGGTCTCTCGTATCGTCGGATGTGGATATTGGCGCAATGCGTCAGAGGCAAAGGAAAAAACCTGTTATATCGAAAAAAGGCTGAAGGCCGCACTCTTGCCGCACTCCCTTCTGCTTCCAAAAAGGAATGATCAAGCGCTCCGCCGATCATTCCAGCAGACGTATGGATGGAGGTAAAGCCCCAAGCCATGGTCTGCAAGCGGTTGCCGCTTCGCAATCGCTCGTGATCCGCCAAGCATGATCAGATGCGAAAAAGACCCCAACCATGTGACCCGGGGTCAGCCGTTCCGGGAGGCGGCAAGGATCATCGCGTGCAGATGAGACTTTAACTCACCCCGCCGCTATCAAGTCCAAGACGGGGCGGGGCGTAGCCCCGCGACACTCACGCAGGACTGCGTGATACATTGCTGCGTCTTGGCAGATTTCCGCTTCACGTCGACGGTCATGCTAATGTATCCGTGTGATCAGCGTGCCCTGATGTTTGCACGACCCATCACAGGATACCCGATGCCTAATTTTCATGTTGTCAATGTCGACGGTGACAAATCGCAAGTTGAGGCTTTGGTGTTCTCCCTCGTCTCCCCGTTCAAGGTTCCCGGCGGCCGCATATCCATCGAACGGGATATCTTCTTTGCTGATGCCTCTTTCGAGTTCGATGATCCGCGTTTCGATCTTGAGATGGATGCTACAGTTTCAGGAGGTGCTTTTCGCGACACCTATGCCCGAAGTGTCGATCAGATGACCGGGTCGGAGGAAAACCCTTTTGCTCCAAAGTCCCATTTCAAAGCAAATTCAAATCGCGAGCTAATCTCTTTCCTTCTGCATCACACGGAAGATGAAAGTTGCGAACATCCGGTTGGCTACGGCACGATGAGTGCATCCTTTCACCGCGAGGATGCCGACGAAGATCTAAAGGATGAGGCGGGTGACCGAGGCGTATCCGTCTATGATCTCGCGCTCACCTTGGATGCTGTGTTCGTATCGGAACCTGAGCGCGGGCAAGGTTATGGCCTTTGGTTGAGCGCCGCCCTCGCGCAGGTCGTGAGCGAAGCAATCGTCGACCTGGCGCGACAAGCGTTTGAGCGAGAAGTCAGCCCAAGGGTTGATCTGGTCATCTATTTCGAATTGCATTCGATGGGTGGAGAGGCTGCGTTCAACATCTTCCGTTCGCACTTGATCGCATTCTGGGAGCAACTGCCGGATATGATGGAGGTCGAGGGCGATATGAGCCTCGTCACGGGATCAATAGACTTCGATGGCGGGTGGTGAAACGACATCGACCCCTCCATTTCTGGAGGGGTCGATCACTGCCGCAGGACGTTGAACCATTCCTCGTTTTGTATACCGACTTGGCGCTCTGCGGCACCTGAAATCCGGTTGAACATTTAAGCCGTGTGAGCGTAGCCTCTGTATCCGGACGGCGGACCTGTTATTCGATCTTCGTCTCATCCTTGTGAAGTGGTATAGCTCTTTAGGGCTGGACAATCACCTCAGGGTTTTCCGCAAAACAGAAGATTTTTCAGAAGCTCTCTTGTCGATCAGGTGGCGTAGCGGCCGTGAGGAATCACTTTGGGTGAAAAGCTGTCAGCGGATGCGCGACCCCAGCGCTGATGCCACTCCGCAAGCTCCGCGATTTCAACTTCTGCAAGCAGGAATCCTTCGGGCACATAGGAAAACATCTCGTTGCCATCCTGAAACATCCCGTCCTTAGGCCGGAACATGAAATGGTATGGAAGGAAGTCTGATGGTTGATCGAGACCGGCCGCACCTGCAATCTCGCCGAGCGCCTTGAGGGTGTTGCGGTGGAACTTTGCCACCCGAGTGCCCTTGTCGTCCGGATCGAGTGCGCGCTGCCTCACCTTGTCTTGCGTCGCGATGCCGACGGGGCATTTGTTTGTATGGCACGCCTGCGCCTGGATGCAGCCGATCGCGAACATGAAACCGCGCGCCGAGTTGCACCAATCCGCTCCGAGCGCCAGGGCGCGTGCAATATCAAAGGCAGATACAATCTTCCCGGCGGCTCCGATACGGATGTCGTCGCGCAATCCTGCACCGCGCAGTGTGTTGTGGACGAAGTGAAGTCCTTCCAGCATCGGCATGCCGACACGGTTTGCGAACTCAAGCGGTGCTGAGCCTGTGCCGCCTTCCTTACCATCCACGACGATGAAGTCGGGTGTGATGCCAGTCTTCAGCATTGCCTTGACGAGGCACATAAATTCCCTGCGGTGTCCGATACACAATTTGATCACCCATCCAAAATCCGCAAACCCCAGACTTCAGCCCGGGGATAGGATTTCCTTTTCATTTTGAGTGACCGCGCTGTGGCTTTTCTCTTCTTGGTATCTGCGTCTTGCTGGCTCTCGACGTAGGTTCTGACCACGTCGAGAGGCGCGCCACTACAGGAGACCACGAAGTAG
>NZ_JBMERN010000114.1:0-11994 GCF_049310965.1 Loktanella sp. DJP18
GCGTCCCATGATCAACATCAACGCCACGCTCCTCCATGATCTCCTCGAGATCGCGGTAGGAACCAGGGTAGCGCAGATAGAAGAACACGGCATATAAGATCGCTTTGGGAAATGTACGCCCTTGAAGTCAACCATCGCTCCGCCCCTCTCGTCCGCCATCTCTGCCGCAAAATTACTGCCGCATCACCTAACCTAGCGAAAGTCAAAAAAGTTTGCGACAGAACCGTGCAGAAGTGGGCCGACCAAAGGTGCATGACTTCGATGCCCACCGCGCTGCGATTGACGGGTTCGTGGATCGCCACTTCACGTGGCCCGGCACATGGCGGCTGCATGGCGCAGCCCTCGGTCTTGATATCCTGCGCGCACCGGTCAATGTCGTGCTCTCGCCGGTCCTGCTGCTGACGCGGATCGTTGCGGCACTGTTTCAAGGGATCGGCTGGCAACGCGCCGCTGATGGATTGCGGCGGCGACGAATTCTGTTGCGCACCGCCGTCGCCGCCCGCGTCGAGACGCTGATCGTGACCGATCTGCTGAACCTGCCCATGCCCGCCGGGACGTCAGACCGCGATCCCACTGACCTGCACCGTGCCATCCTGGCCGCGCCGCAGTTCCGCGAGGCGATCCGCAAAAGCGACAGTGTGCCAAACGCCAACGCCCTAGCCGCACGACTGACCGCCGCGCTGTCGGACTATTCCGGCACCCGGTCCGCCGTGGCCGAGATCACGACCTCTGTGCTGGTGCTTGTCGTCGGGGGCCTGCTGTTTCAGGCGATCACGCCGGGGATGGTGTCAATGGCACCGGGCATCGCGGACGCGGTCGCGCGGCATCAGGCGATTTCAGACTTTGCATTGGGCACGACGCTGGGCGGGGTCTGGTACAGTGCCTTCCCGGTCGGCGTTCCCGGCTGGATGGTCGGCGGCATCATCGCGGCGCTTGTCATGTGCGGGTCCGTCATCGCGGCCTTTGCCGGTGTCCTTGCCGATCCGGTGCAGGCGCGACTGGGGATTCACCGCCGCCGCCTGCGCCGTCTGGTCGCGACGCTGGAATCGGAACTGCGGGGCCCCGGCGGGACGCCCTTTGTGGCAAAAGAGCATCTTTATGCCCGGCTGATGGACCTTGGCGACGTGGCCGCCAGTATCCTGCGGTTCATCCGCGGCTGACACGCGCGACGCTTTTTGACAGCGGGGCAGGGGGCTTTGCCCCGACCAGCCGGCGCCCGCCGCAGCCTGATCGTCAGGCCGGGTGTCCAGCGCAGCGCGCCGGCAACGCTGCGTTTGACGGCCAGTCATCCCCCGCCCATGCGACGAAGTGGTCCGGGCGGACCAGGACCAGCCGTGCGCCGTAGCGGGTGACACTGTCGTCCGTCACGATTGTCAGCGGCACATTTGCGGCAGCGGCAGCCTGCGTCGCCCGGTGCAGAGCGTCGGGACTGGCCCCAAAGGCCAGAAGTGTGAATTCCGGGCCGAGCCTGTCAAAAACCGGCGTGCCGTCCGACAGGACTGCCGGTGCCAGATGATGTCCCGCCCTTGCAAGAAAAGTGTGATTTCCCAATGCACTGGGCTGCCCCGTCGTGCCGGGGATGATGGGTGATCCTGTGTAATTTGGTGCAAAGCGCGCAACCTCTGCCGCATCGGCGTTGCGCGCAGACCATGCCGCCTCGAAGGCCGCAAGGTCTTTTTCGGGGTCGTAGGTCTGGAGAAATTCATTGTCATCGTCGATGAATTTCTCGATGAAATCCCTCGCCGTCGATTCGAAGACCGGGCGTCGTTCGGCATCATAGCTGTCCAGCAGGTCCGGCCCGCCCCAGCCCTGCAGGACGGCGGCCAGCTTCCACCCCAGATTGCGCGCATCCTCAAACCCGGTGTTGATTCCGTAGCCGCCATAAGGCGGGTGGCTGTGCGCGGCGTCGCCCGCGACAAAGACGCGGCCGGCGCGGTAGCGTTCGGCGATGGACACACGCAAGTCCCAGAACCCGACATAGTCTATGTCCAGATCGAAGTGCTGGCCCACGACCTCGTGGAGCATCGTGATAAAGTCGCTATCCTCCGTCGTGCCTGCCGGCACCGGCGCGTGAAAGAACCAGCTGCCCACGTCGACGCGGCCAAAGAAGCGCCAGTAGCCCTTCAGCTCCGGGTGCAACACGTTGTAGAACGCCTTGCCCGGATAGCGTTTCAGCAGCTCGTGCAGTTCCATCGACCGGAACACCAGCAGGACCATCATCTGGTCGTGGTCGGACCGTTTCTGCGGGATGTCGCCGGTTTCGCGGACGGCGGATTTCGCGCCGTCGCAGCCGACGACGTAGCGCGCGGTCAGCACATCGCGCCCATCGCCCTTGTGTTCGGCCGCGTGGACGGTGACGTGATCGCCGTTGTCCGTGACGGATGTAACGGACCAGCCATAGCGGATGTCTATGCTTGCCACCTTGGCCGCACGGGCGCGCAGGACGCCTTCGGTTTCATACTGCGGCAGGCGTTCGTTCGTCGTGTGGTAGTATTCGTTCACGCTGGCGCGGTTCAGCCAGTCGTAGGAATAGTCCGACAGCAAGGTGCGATAAAGCGTCAGGCCGCCGATCCCCATGTCGGAGGGAATCGTGCGGGCGGCGCGCAGGGCGGGTTCGCAGCCCCAGGCATGGAAATGCTCCGTCGTGCGCTGGGTCAGGTTCTGACCCTTCGGCACCGGCTGCGGCTGCGCGTAGCGCTCGATGACCAGCACCCGCACGCCTCGCTGGCCAAGCTCGATCGCAAGCCCCATGCCGACAGGCCCGCCACCAGAGATGATGACGTCGTAGTCCCGTTGTTCCGTCATCGTTCAGATCAGTCCTTGTTCGGTGTAAATATGCTTGGTTTCCAGAAAGTCATACAGTCCCTCCGGCCCGTGCAATCGCCCCAGCCCGGATTGGCCAAAGCCGCCGGTTTCGGCTTCGGCCGACAGGCGCATGTGGCTGTTGATCCAGATTGTCCCGGCGCGGACCGCCCGGCTGACGCGCAGGG
This sequence comes from Loktanella sp. DJP18, assembly GCF_049310965.1. Taxonomy (NCBI): domain Bacteria; kingdom Pseudomonadati; phylum Pseudomonadota; class Alphaproteobacteria; order Rhodobacterales; family Roseobacteraceae; genus Loktanella; species Loktanella sp. DJP18. The sequence goes on from NZ_JBMERN010000114.1 coordinate 2,991, forward strand.
CGCGAGCGTGGTCGGTCGTGAACACGCTGGCAGCAAGGCCGTATGCCGTGGCATTCGCGCGCGTCACGGCCTCAGCTTCGTCAGAGAAGGTCTCGATCGAAACGATGGGGCCGAAAAGTTCGTCCTGTACCAGCGACGACGTAAGATCGTTGATGCGGAACAGCGTCGGGGTCAGGAACGCGCCCTTGCCGGTCGGCTGGCCTTTCAGCACGAGTTCGCCCTCATCACCCGCCCGTGCGATGATGTGTTCAAGCCGTATCAGGTTGTCGCGGTCGATCAGGCTGCCCATCTGACTGGCGGGATCGCGGCCCGGTCCGACGCGCACGGCAGCAAAGGCGGCCTTGATGCGGTCGGTGAAATCCTGCGCGATGCTGTCGTGGACGATGAACCGCGCGGCGGCGACGCAGATCTGCCCGGCCATCGTCAGCGCGCCATGGGTCAGTTCGCGCACGGCGGCGTCAAGGTCGGCATCGCTAAAGATGAGGGCAGGAGCCTTGCCGCCTAGTTCCAGCCCGACCCGCTTCAGCGTCGGCGCGGCTCCGGCCATCACGGCCTTGCCGGTGGCGGATGACCCGGTGAAGGAGATGACGTCGATCAACGGCGTGGCGACGATGGCCTGACCGACCGCGATATCGGCCTCGTTCACGGAATTGACGACCCCGGCAGGCAGAGACGGGCAGGCGGCAAGGCAGGCCATGATCCGCGCGTGAACCAGCGGCGTCTGCCGCGCGGGTTTCAGCACGCAGGTGCAACCAGCCGCAAGAGCCGGGGCGAGGGACCGCACGAGCAAAGTGACCGGTGCATTCCACGGCACGATGATGCCCGCGACGCCCGCCGCTTCGCGGTGGAACAGGGACATCTGACCTGGGGTAATTTCCTGCATCGTGCCGCGGATCGTGCGGGCAAGGCCGGCGTAATACCGCGCCTCGGAGATGGCCCCCATCGTCTCGCCGATCGCTTCTGATCGCAACTTGCCGTTCTCTGCCACGATCAGGTCGGCGATGTCGTCCCGCGCGGCAGCCATGGCGTCCGCAAATTCGAACAGTACCTGCGCCCGCACGCGCGGGGCATGCGCCCAGTCGGTTGCCGTGAACACGCGCCGCGCCTCGGTCGCGGCCTGATCCACCAGGGCGGCGGACCCGGCGTGGAACTGCCCCAGCACGGTGTCGTCCGCCGGGTTCACGCTGTCGGCCAGCGGGCCGTCAGTCACCCAGGCACCGCCGATGTAATGAGAGGCCGTGGGCAGGGTCACAGTTTCAGGCCCAGCAGTTTCAACGCATTGTCCTGATAGACCTTCTGCCGTGTCGCGTCCGAGATATCCATCCGGTCCAGAATCTCGATCGTGTCTCGGATATACATCGGTCCGCCTTCGGGATCGAAGGGCGCGTCAGAGGCGAACATCACCCGATCCTCGCCGAAGAAATCGATGGCATGGGCAATGGCCCGTTCCGACCCGAAGGAGGCCGTATCCGCATGGAACGCCTTGAAGTAGTCGAGGTGCGGTTTCTTCAGCGATTTGCGCACGGCAGCAAGGTCGCGGTCGGTGGTGCGGGCCCCCATCTGGTCCCAACCCGCGCCGACGCGGCCTTCGAAGAACGGGATCATGCCGCCGGCGTGGTGGGTGATGACCTGCAGGTCGGGGTGCCGGTCGAACAGGCCGGAAAAGACCATGCGCGCCATCGCGGCAGAGGTTTCGTAGGGCCAGCCAAAGGTCCACCAGATCTCGTATTCGGACTGGTCCTCTGTCAGGTAGTCGGGAAAGTTCGCGCCCCGCGCCGGGTGCATCCAGATCGCCTTGCCGGTGCTGGCCATGTAGTCGAAGAACGGCGCGAATTCCGGCAGGTCAAGCGGTTTGCCACTGACGTTGGTAAAGATCTGCATGCCGCAGGCACCCAGATCCTCGATGTTGCGACGGGCGTCTTCGACCATCGCGTCGGGGTTGTTCAGGACGGCGGTGCCGATGAAGCCGGGGAACCGGTCCGGGTATTTCTGGCACAGTTCGGCCATGCTGTCGGACCCGATGCTGGCCAGTTCAAGCGACGTCGCGGGGTCGGCGTATTTCTCGAACGGTGGCGAGGCGAGCGAGAGGATCTGGCAGTAGTCTTCACCGAACATGTCCATTACCTCGAACCGGCGGTCCAGGTTCGTCATCATCGGCACGGCTTCTGACCGACGGGTGATATCGGTGGTTTCGCCCACATGTGCGATCAGCGCGTCGTGAAAGGGCTTTGGCCAGATGTGATTGAAAATGTCGATCTTTTTCATGGGTTCGTTCCTTTTGGATATGTCGTGGTCACAGCGCGTCGAGCGCTATGCCGCTGCTGCGCATGGTGGTCAGCCGGTCGCTGAGCCTAAGGCTCGCGGCCCAGACCACATCGGACACGGTGGCAAGGGTCTCATCGTCCAGACTGTCACGGTCGATGGTCATGCAAAGCACGGCAATCGGGGCCTGGCTGTCGTCAAAGACCGGGGCCGCGACGCCGATGACACCTGACGTCACCTCGCCCCGCGCGATCAGGGCACCGTCCCGACGCATCCGGCGCAGGGCCTCTGCGATCTCTTCCACTGTGTCCCCAAGGCCGATGTCGCGCAGGGCGGGCAGGTTCTCGGCGATCTTCGCCAGCATCTGGCGACGCGGCAGGTGCGCCAGGATCGCGCGGGAAATGGCACCGCGCGCCAGCGGCATGGGGCGGCCGCGCGGGTAGCTGGACTTTGGATCGGGGGTCGAGACTTCAGAGGCCACGCAAAGCAGCTTGTTGCCATACCAGCGGACCAGCAGCGCCGTGCAGGGCACGATCTGCGCCAGATCGCGCAGGACCGTGGCACCTTCGCGCAGCAATCCGTCGGACTTGCGCATCAGAAAGTCCATTTCGACCACGCGCGGACCCAGTGTCAGTCCATGCGGACCGTTCTGCGACAAGAACCCCGAATCCTTCAACGCCTTGATATAGCGGTATAGAGTCGGACGGCTGTAGCCGAGGACGGCCATCATCTCGTCCGGTGTCCATTCCAGCTTTTCCTCGGAAAAGAGCTCCAAGATGCCAAGGATGCGGGCTGCGCTGCCGACGCCGGTATTCACGCGGGCACCTCTGTCCTGCGGGCCTTGCGGACTTCGAACGCCATGAGGGCAAGGCCGCCGAGGACGCCGACGAAGTCGGAATAAACCGCGCCGTCGAACATGCCCGCCGGGACCAGCGCCAGCAGGCCGAAGACCGCGAAGAGGACCCGCGACAGCGGTGAAAGGGCCTGGCTGAAGTAGCCGGCAATCGCCGCCGAGACCAGCCAGACGCCGATGACTGCCGTGATGATTGCGATGGCGATGTCCATCGGGGCGCCGATCATGATGAGGGTCGGTGAAAACACGAACAGCACCGGGATCACGTAGGCCGACCAGCCGAACCGCATTGCCGCCCAGCCGGTTGCCATGGGTGACGCCTTGGCAATCGCCGCTGCCGCAAAAGCGGCCAGTGCGATCGGCGGCGTGATCATCGACATCATGCCGAAGTAGAGGACGTAGAGGTGGGCGGCAATCGGCTCTATCCCGACGTCGATCAGCGCGGGTGCGACAAGGGCGGCAAGCAGCACGTAGACGCCCAGCGTCGGCAGTCCCATGCCGAGGATGATGCAGACGACGGCCGACAGCGCGAGCAAAAGCGGTGCGTTGCCGCCGCCAACCTGCACTAGCGCATAAGTCAGGTTGAACGACAGTCCGGTCACGTTCAGCACGGCGATGACGATGCCGGAGGCAGCCGAGATCAGCAGGATCTCGATCACGCCATAGCCGGTCTGCGCGAGGGCCGAGAAGATCACACGCCAGCCGGGCCGCACGCCGCGGTAGCCGATCAGCATGGCGGTCGCGATCAGCACGAGCGCCGCCCAGAGCGCGGCGCGTTCGGGCTGGTAGCCCTGCCAGAATAGCAGGTAGATCAGCACGGCAAAGGCGACGGCGAAATGGGTGCCACGGGCGACGATGCGGCCATCGGGGATGTCTTCTTTCGGGATCGCCTTGATGCCGAGCTTGGCTGCCTCGAGGTCGGCCTGAATGAACAGGGCGACGTAATAGAGCAGGGCGGGCACGAGGGCGGCCAGCACGATGGACCCGTAGGGTACGGCGAGGAATTCGGCCATCAGGAATGCCGAGGCCCCCATGACGGGCGGCATGAGCTGGCCACCTGTGGAGGCGACGGCCTCGATCGCGCCAGCCTTGTGGGCGGGGTAGCCGTCACGTTTGATCATCGGGATCGTCACGACCCCGGTGCCGACGACGTTGGCCACCGCGGACCCGCTGATCGACCCGAAGAGGCCGGAGGCCAGCACCGCGATTTTCATCGACCCGCCGCGAAAGCGGCCCATGCCGATCATTGCGGCATCGGTAAAGAAGTTCGACCCGCCAGTGATGTTCAATAGCACCCCGAACAGGATGAAGGCCACGACGACGGTGGAGGCGACGGCCATCGGCAGCCCAAGGATGCCGTTCGCATCGACCGCCATGTAGCCCGTCAGCATCTGCCAGTCCTGCGGGCGACCCTGCAGGCGGCCGGGCACGATGTCGCCGAACAGCGCATAAAGGATGAAGGCCGCGATGATGATGATCAGCGCCCAGCCGGTTGCGCGGCGCAGCGCTTCGAGCGTTGTCAGGATGATGACGAGCCCCGGCAGCCAGACCGTGACGGGCTGGGCAAAGATCGTCAGGACGAGCGCCGGATAATTCACGGCGACATAGGCGTAGGCGGCGAAAGCCGCCGCACCCAGCGCCACGTCAAAGTAAGGCACCCGCACCCGCTGCGCGCCCTTGGTGGCGGGCAGTGTCAGGTAGGCGACCGGCAAAACCAGCGCCAGCATCGCCGCAAAGTATTGTTCGGGATAGAGTCCCAACCCGAGATAACGATTGAACGAGAAGGCCCAGCCGACAGCGATCAGGGTCATCAGGATCGCCAGCGTGTCGGACAGTGGCCGCCAGATCCGGGGCGAGAGCCCGGGTCCGGTGTCTTCGGGTTGGGACGCAGGTGTCATGGTTCAGCGGTTCACTGCAGGCCGGCTTCGGCAAAAAACTTCAGTGCGCCGGGGTGGAATTCGGCGTTGCCAATGTCGCCCATCATGTCCTCGGGGTTGAATTCGGCCATCGGCGCGAAGGTTTCGGTCATCACCGCGGCCTGTTCGTAGATCGCCTTGGCCATTTGGTAGACGACCTCGTCCGGGACGTCGGCGTTGGTGAAGACGACTTGCGGAAACGCGATGTAGGTCGTGTCCTCGGTCACGCCAGGCGCGGACCCGGCAGTCATCGCCACGAACGACGCGGTGGGCCAGTGTTCGCGTGCGGCGGCCAGATTGGCGTCCGACGGATCGTCGATGCCAAGCGCGCGCAGTCCGCCAACAGAGGCGTCCGCCTCGCGCACCTTGCCTGCCCCCTGGGCAAAGATGAAGCCTGCCACGTCACCTGCCATGAAGGCATCCGCCCCCGCCACGACCGACGCGACCGAGACCTGTTCCACGTCGTTACGGGTCAGTCCTGCGGTGGCATAGATCGCGGAAAGCTGCGGCAGGATGGTGTTCTGCGCGGTATAGCCGTCGGTCATGCGCTGACCCTTCAGGTCGGCGACCGACATGATGTCGCTGTCGGCGCGCACGAAGATCGCCTCGATCAGCGGTTGCAGGTTGGCGACGATCCGCAGGTTCGGGTTGGTGACGCCGTTCCACCACTCCGCACCGCTGATCGCATAGTCGACCTCTTGCAGGTTGGACACGCCGAATTCGATCCCGCCCGAATTCACGAAGGGGATGTACTGGTTCGGGCTGGTGGCGGGCTGGATCGTAGTGTTCAGCCCGGCCTGGTTCGCCGCATTGGCAACCGCCGTGCCGATGTTGTGAAACAACGATCCGGGGTTGCTGGTAGCGATCCCGACGTTCTGGGCGCTGGCCGAAGTGGCGAGCACAGTAGCCGCGACGGCTGCGATGGCGATGGTATGGCGCATGGTTACTTCCTCCCTGAAGCCGTCACTCCCCTCCTCGAGAGTGACAATTATCTCATCAAATGAGATTCGGGATCAATTTGGACTTGATGACAGCGCATGACAAGCACAATCTGGCCGCACGCAGAGAGGTGCGGAGGAGGAACACCATGACATCATCGGCCAGCCCGGACCCCCGGACGGGCGCAGAGGCGCTTTTGATTGGACTGAAATCCAGCGGCGTGGACTACATGTTCGCTAACGCCGGTACGGACTTTCCCCCGGTGATCGAGGCGCTGGCGTCCCTGCCGTCCGCATCGGTGCCGGTACCGGTCACGGCCCCGCACGAAACTGCGGCGGTGGCGATGGCGCATGGCTTCTACCTTGTTACCGGACGGCCGCAGTCCGTCATGGTGCATGTGAACGTGGGCCTTGCGAACGCGGTGATGGGCGTGCTGAACGCCGCCTCCGACAACGTGCCGCTTGTGATGATGTCCGGGCGCACACCGCTGACAGAAATCGGGCGGGCCGGGGGACGGGTATCCCCGATCCAGTATGGACAAGAGATGTTCGACCAGACAGCCCTGGTGCGCGAGGCCGTCAAGTTCGACTACGAGCTCCGCTATCCCGAGCAGGGTGGCCCGCTGGCCGCACGTGCCGTGTCGATCGCGATGTCGGAACCGCGCGGCCCCGTCTACCTGAGCCTGCCGCGCGAACCGCTGACCGCGCAAATCGGCGAGCGCGTCAGCGATTCGTCGCCTCGCCCTTCCGCCATTGCCGCAGCCCCGGATGCCGGGGCAGTGGCAGAGGCCGCCCGCCTGCTGGACGCTGCTGAGCGGCCGCTGATCATCTGCCAGCGTGGCGATACGGAGGGCCGGCTTGCTGCGGCGTTGTCGGCTTTGGGTGCGCGGCACGGGATTGGTACGGTCGAGCCCTTCGTCGTGCGTAACCTGCTGGCATCCGACGACCTTGTGGCGCTGGGTTATGCGCCGGGGCTGTCGAAGAACGCGGATGTCATCGTCGTTGTTGATTCCGGTGTGCCCTGGATCGCGTCGCTGCATGCGCCCGGCTCTGACGCGAAGGTGATCCACATTGGGACGGACCCGCAGTTCACCCGGATGCCGATGCGCGGTTTTCCCGCGGCACTGTCGATCACCGGCGATCCTGCGGCGACCATCGCCGCGATCGACGCGGCCATGACCCCGGCAAAAGACACGCTGACCCGGCGGCTGACCGATCTGACGGATCGCGGCCAGTCACGCCGCGCGGCGATGGACCGCACGGTCGAAGCCGCCCGCGCCGCCGACCCGATGGGGGCAGAGTGGCTGAGCCGGTGCCTGTCGGACGTCATGGACGACGACGCCGTCATCTTCAGCGAACTGGGCCTCGTCCCCGGCGCGATGCGGATCAAGGGGCCGAACCGGCTGTTTTCCAACCCCCACTCCGGCGGGCTGGGCTGGGCATTCGGTGCGGCGCTCGGTGCGCAGCTTGCCCGGCCCGGCAAGCTGACGATCGCGGCGATGGGCGACGGATCCTACATCTTCGCCAACCCTGTGGCCTGCCACCAGATCGCCGAGGCGCTTGAGCTGCCGATCCTCGTCATCGTCAAGAACAACGGCATGTGGAACGCGGTGCGCCGTTCCGTCGTGGGCGGCTATCCGGACGGGGCAGCCGTCAAGGCCAACACCATGCCGCTGACGTCCCTATCGCCCGTCCCCGACTTCGTGCAGATCGCAGGTGCCAGCCGCGCCCATGCAGAGCGCGTGACCCGCGCGCAGGACCTGCCCGACGCCCTGGCACGCGCGTTGTCCGTGATCCGCGAGGACGGCCGCGCCGCCTTGCTGGACGTGCAGGTCGCCGTGTCGGATGCCCACTGAATGACGATGTCGCCCGAGTTCTGGCTACATCTGGCCCTTTGCATCGGCGCGCTGGTCATCGGTGGGGTGCTGAAGGGGGCGACCGGGGCAGGGGCCCCGATCGTGGCCGTGCCCGTCATCTCGCTGTTCTATGGTGTGCAGAGTGCCATCGTCGCGATGGTGGTGTCGAACCTGCTGTCCAACGTCCTGCAAGGATGGCGCTATCGCGCAGACCTGCCAAAGGGACCCTTTGTCTGGACCCTTGCCGGGGGCGGCCTCCTGGGGGCGGCGCTGGGAACGGTGATGCTGGCACATGTGGCACCGGACCTGCTGTTGCAGACGATGGCGGTCATCATCATGGCCTACATCGTGTTCCGCGTGTCGCGGCCCGATTGGGGCCTGTCGCAACAGGCAGCCGGGCGGCTTGCGTTGCCCGTCGGCGTGGCGGGTGGCTTGTTGCAGGGGGCGACCGGGATCAGCGCGCCTGTCTCGATCTCTTTCGTCAATGCGCTGCGGATGCCCCGGGCGCAGTTCGTCGCGACGGTCTCGCTGTTCTTCAGCGCCATGACGCTGGCGCAGATCCCGTTCCTTGTGGGCTACGGCATCCTGACTCTGCACGGGCTGGTCATCAGCACCGGCGCGTTCCTCGTCATCCTCGCCGCGATGCCGGCGGGCGAGGCTCTGGCACGGCGGCTGTCGGCGGCGGTGTTCGACCGGCTGATCCTTGCGTTGCTCGGCGTCATCGTGCTGAAGATCCTGATCTGACCTACGGCGGCGGGTCTGTGCCTGGACAGTAGCACGGCCCACGCCCATTGAAATACCTGTGCCCCATACCCAAAACGCGCTTCTTGTTGGGTTGAGGATAGCGGAATCTCAAGGGTCGTTGCGCGATGCCGACCGATCGCGGCCGCGGTCTTGTCGACCGCGAACTTCGCGTGCAACATATCCTCAATCGTGCGCCGTTCACGCAAACTCAGCTCTGTGTGGGCCATCTTCCGTTCTCCTTGCTTCTCAGCAAGATAGGGGATTTGTCGAAACCCAGATTAGAATGTGCCGCGCTTACACTGACATATCGCATAAGGATAATTATGTAATATATTTTTAGGTAACTCCCTTTAGTTTACACCGATCCAGTATCAAAAGTCCCGTCTCGTAGAGGTGCGGTGCATGCTGATCGTTGAAAAACCCGACGCCGAGGCG